>DATNKC010000349.1:0-6401 GCA_035603615.1 Steroidobacteraceae bacterium
TCATCGAGCACCCAGAACGAACGGCCGTGCGTGGCGACGATCAGGTCCTGATTGTGAATCACCAAGTCGCGCATCGAGGTATGCGGCAAATTGAGCTGCAGCGATTGCCAGTGATCGCCGTCGTCGAAAGACATCCACACCGCCTTTTCGGTGGCGGCGAACAGCAGTCCGCGCCGCAGGGGATCCTCGCGCACGGCGTTGACGGGTGCATCCTGAGGCAGCCCGGTGGTGATCGACTGCCAGCTCTTCCCGCCGTCGCGCGTGCGGTAAAGGTAGGGCTTTAAGTCATCCAATCGAAACCGGCTCACCGACGCATAGGCCACATTGGCATCGAAGTGCGATGCCTCGATCTGCGTGACCTTGCTCCAGGGCGAAAGCTCAGGCGGCGTGACGTTGCGCCACGCACCGCCCTCATTTTGCGTCACCCAAATCAAACCATCGTCGGTGCCCGCCCACAGCAACCCCTTGGTCACGGGCGATGCGCCGACGGCATAAATCACGCCCCGCTGCAATTCAGCCTTGTCCGCATGCATATCCCCGACCGATGGCGGCGATCCCGACGCCGGGCGCGTCAGGTCATCGCTGATCGTTTGCCAGGACTCACCGGCGTCGCTGGTCGCATAAAGACGGTTGGCCGCGTAGTACATCCGGTGGGGATCTTGCGGCGAGAACAGAATCGGCTCGGTGCGATCGGTGCGAATATCGGGCGATGGCACCGGAATCGGCGAGATGTTTTGCACCTGACCGGTCGACAAATGCGTTTTGGTCACGACGTTGCGCCCGGCGCCAAAGATCACGTCGGGATCGAGCGGATCGGGCGCCACATAGCCGTACTCAATCACGCCCACGGGGTGCCACTCGCGAAAAGTGATGATGCCGTCGTTGCCACGACTCGAGATGCACACTGAACCGCTTTCCTGCTGCCCGGAGCAGAGCCGATACGGATACGTCGGCGTGACACTGACGTGATATAGCTGTGCGGTCGGCTGGTTATACCAAGTGCTCCAGGTCCTGCCGCCATTGACCGTGATCAGGCTGCCTTGATCACCCACCAAAGCGATGTGCTGTGGGTCGTCCGGGTTGATCCATATCGCCTGGTAGTCATCGCCCCCGGGAGCGCCTTTGAACGAAATCCAGTGCGAACCGCCGTCGGTTGACTTCATCGTGACGATCGACGCGCTGTACACCACGTCCGCGTTCTTGGGATCAACCACGAGAATGGACAAATCACCGCCGCCGATGCGCAGCCCCGGCCGCGGATCGGTGGTCGCCACGTGCCAGTGCTCGCCGCCATCATCGGAACGGTAAACGCCGGTACTCGGAGCCGCGCCGCCTTGCGCCGCCGGATTCGAGCTGGTCGCGACCGTTGCGTACAATCGACCCCGTGCGCTCGGCGCGACCGCGACATCGATCTGCGACAGGCCCTGCGGCAGCCCCTCTGTCAGGGGCTTCCAATGATCGCCACCGTCAGTCGATTTGAACAGGCCGCCGTGCGGGCCGTTGAACATGGTCTTGTCCTCCCACGGCCCCGACCGCGCATTCCAAAATCCTGCGTACAGCACATTGGCATCAAAGGGATCGATCCTGACGAAGGAAGCACCGGTATTCTCGCCCTGATCCAACACTTTGGACCACGTCGCACCGCCGTCCAATGATCGGTACAGGCCGCGCTGTGCGCTCGGGCCGTAAGGGTGGCCCAATACCGCGGCGTAGATACGGTTCGCATCATGCGGATCGACCGCAATGCTCGGAATCTGCTGCGAATCTTCGAGCGACAAATGAACCCACGACTTTCCCCCGTCGGACGAACGGTAGACGCCGTTGCCAACCGATAGGTCCGGACGATGCAACCCTTCGCCCGAGGCGACGTAAATGACCCTAGGATCCGAAGGCGCTACCGCGATGGCACCGATCGACTGCGTGGGTTGCGAATCGAAGATCGGTATCCAGGTGCGCCCATCGTCATCGGTTTTCCACACGCCGCCATTGACCACTCCGGTCAGAAACGTGTGAGGCTGGCCCGGCACGCCGGTGATCGCACGCGTGCGGCCACCCCGGAATGGACCCACCAAGCGCCACGTCATGTCTTGGACAATCGAGGCGGTGCTGACTTCCGCGCAGGTCAACCTCGGCAGAGCAAGGGTCAAGAGGACGGCGATGAGGTGCCGGGAGAAACGAATCGTCTGCATTTTTTATCCCCACGCGTGAAGAGCCCGCGCAGGATAATAGTTCAAGTTGGCACTCAATACCTTTAGGGCATTCCCCGAGAGCCTCTATTGCTTCGATTTCTCAGCCGCCTCGCGTGCCGCTTGCGCTTTGAGATACTGCTCATAGGCGCTTTTCTCAGCTGCTTCGGCCGTAATGTGCACTTGAACCTCATCGCTCACCTGAGGCACGAACAATCCTAAGCCGAAGTCGGAACGTTTGAGCGTGGCCATCGCTTCGAATCCCACGGTCGGCACGTGGTTTCTGGGGTTGGTGCCGACCTTGTTGATGGTGACATCGAGCGCCACCGGCTTGGTGATCCCATGCAAGCTCAATTCGCCGACGACCTTGAGGGTGCCGGGTGTCGCACCCTTCTGCACTTGGCTGCTCTTGAAGGTCGCCGCAGGGAATTTGGCGTAGTCAAAAAAGTCGCTCGACTGGAAATCTTCGTTAAGACCCGCTACCCCGGTGCTCATCGAGGTCAGCGGGATGGTGACCCTCACGGACGAGCGCGTCGGATCGGCCTGATCGAACTCGAGCGTGCCTTGCACGTTGTTGAATTGCGCCGTCGGATTCGCAAAGCCCAAGTGGTTCCAACGGACAACCCCTTGGGTATGTTCCGGCTCAAAGGTGTAGGTGACGGCATACAGAGGCGCTGCGGCAAGCAGCGCCGCAGCGGCTAAACTTAAGCGACGAATCATGGTGAGAACTCCTAGTGGCGGACAAGGAGTTACCTTGCCGCCCTAAGAGCCTCGAAGTCCTGAAATCCCTCTGAATCGTTCTGAATTGATCTGACCGGCGCCGGCTACTTGCTCCAAGTCCATTGCTGGCTGCTGGCACGGCAGCCGCCGCCGGGGTAGCCGGTCCAGGCGCGACCACGGACAAAACGCCCGCTGGGGTTCCCTGTCGCATTGCCATTGTGCAAAGCCTCGATCCCGTTGATCCAGACCTCCTCCACGCCGGTCGAGAGTTGGTGGGGCTTTTCGTAGGTCGCATGATCCTGCACCGTTGCAGGATCAAAAATGACCACGTCGGCAAAATAGCCCTTGCGCAGCATGCCGCGGTCCTTCAGCGACAAATTTTGCGCAGGCAGCGCGCTCAGCTTGCGTATGGCTTCCTGCAGCGAGATGACCTTCTCATCGCGCACGTATTTCGCGAGGACTCGCACAAAGTTTCCGTAGGCGCGCGGATGCTCCGCTGACAGCAAAAACACGCCCTCCGGCGCCGGAGCGGCCGCGTCCGAGCCGAAACTGACCCAGGGGAGAGCCACTTCGCGTCGGATATTATCTTCCGACATCAGGAAGTAGGCCGTGCCGACGCGCGAGCCATCCTCGGCAACCAATTGCATCGCTGCCTCTTCGGGGCTTACGCCGCGCATGGCGGCCACTTCAGCGAGCGTCTTGCCCGTGAGCGGCTTCAAGGCCGGATTCTTGAATTCAAGCAGCAGCGTTCCTTTCGGACCGGCTCGCTGCAGCAGGTTTTCCCAGGTGGGCGAGGGGTCGCGCATATCGGCGAGAATGCGTGCGTGAAGCGCCGGGTCTTTGAGCCGCGCGATCCACTTGTCGAGGCCGCCTTCCTGCACCCAGGGCGGCATGGTCACATCGAGCCCCGTGGCGCCCGCCGTGTAGAGATACATGTCGGCCGTGATCCGGGTACCCGAGGCCCGCGCGGCCTGCACTTCGTCGATGACCTTATCGAGCTTGGGCCAATTGACCTGCCCGCCAACTTTCAAGTGATAGATCTCGGCGGGAGCGCCTGATCCCTTCGCGATGTCAATTGTTTCCTGCACCGCCTCGACAATGCGATCGCCTTCGCTGCGCATATGGGCGATGTACATGCCGCCGCAAAGCGCCGATTCACTCGCGAGCGCAATCAATTCCGGCGTTTTCGCATAGGTGTTCGGGTTGTAAATCAACGCCGTCGTTACACCCAGAGCCCCCTCTTGCATCGCCTGACGGACCAGGCCGCGCATTTGCAGCAGCTGCGCCGGCGTCGGCGTAACATTGTCCTCGCCCAGAACATTGATGCGGATCGTGCCCGCGCCCACGAAAGCCGCGACGTTTGGTGCAATGCCCTTGCTCTGCAGCTTTTCGAGATATTCGCCAAGCGTGGTCCAGTCGATGTCGTAGTGAAGGTCGCCCTGATGGCTCTTCATGTCTGTTTTCATGGCGGGCGACAGCGGCCCCATGGAATCCTCGCCCATGACCTCGAGCGTCACGCCCTGCGTGATGTCGCTGAGCGCACGCTTGTCCACGAGCAACGATTCCTCCGGATGAGCGAGCATATTGATGAAGCCCGGCGATACCGCCTTGCCGTGCGCATCGATCTCCGAGCGGCCTTTGCCGGGCGCATGCGGGCCGACGTAGCTGATCCGATCTTTGTCGATCGCGACATCCCCGACATAGGGCGGCTTGCCCGAACCATCATAGATAAGGCCATTGCGAATGACCGTATCGTGCTGAACCTGCGCTGGCGCCGCCATGGCGGGTAAAGCGAGGCCCAGGATCGTCAAAGCCATGAGGATTGACTTCACGCGCACATGTGCGCCATCGGCGATAGAACTCACTTGCATCGGCTACTCCCCTTTTTGATGCGCGCTATTCTAGTTGTTCGCGCACGGTAATGCCGCGAATATATATTTCTCGAACATTTGCGCGGATTAACTTTCTTTCAACATCGCGCGCAACGCCGCGACCAAGGCACGCCGCTGCGTTGCTGGAATATCCTTCATGAGCGCCTCCTCATGTTCCGCAAATGCGCTTTTAATTCGGGGGATCAAGGCGCGGCCCGCACGGCTGAGCACGAGTCCATGGGACCGCCCGTCCACGGGCTGACGTTCGATCAGATCGCGCTCCGCCAATCGCGAAATCAATGGCGCCATGTTGGCGCGCGCGATATCCAGCATGCGCCCGATCTCGCTCTGTTTTGCGTTGGGATTCGCGTCGATCACGCTGAGCACGGTGGCATCGGTCGGGTTTAAATGCAGCGTCTTCAGGTGCTTGGCGAGCCGCGCCATGGCCATCGCGGAGGCGCGCCGCAGCAAATAACCCGGGTAGTCGCTCATTGGATCGATCAAGAATGCACCCTTTTGCCTGAATACTTGCTTTAATCGGATTGCTATACTATATAGCTATCTCAAGGCCGGCAGTTAGCACAACATAGACGGGGGAACACCGCAATGGAATTTGAACGCATCAATCCACTGACCCAGGAACCAGCCAGCAAGGCCACCGCGATGTCTCCAGCCGAAGCGCGCGCCGTGGCGGATCGCGCGGCGAACGCGTTTCCAGGTTGGTCTACGCTCGGACCAAACGCGCGGCGCGCGCTGCTCATGAACGCGGCCACGGCCCTCGAAGCACGCAAGGATGACTTCGTGCGCGCCATGACGACCGAAGTCGGCGCGACCGCCGGATGGGCCATGTTCAATTTGATGCTGGCGGCCGGCATGATTCGTGAGGCCGCCGCGTTGACCACGCAAATCGGCGGTGAAGTCATCCCCTCGGATAAACCGGGATGCCTGGCCTTGACGCTGCGCGAACCCGTGGGCGTCATTCTGGGGATTGCCCCGTGGAATGCGCCCATCATTCTCGGCGTGCGCGCCATTGCCGTTCCACTCGCCTGCGGCAACTCGGTGATCCTGAAAGCCTCGGAACTTTGCCCCCGCACCCACTCGCTCATTATTGAGGCCTTTGCCAGCGCGGGATTTCCCGCAGGCGTCGTCAATATCGTCACCAACGCGCCCAAAGATGCGGCCGACGTGGTCGGCGCACTCATCGATCACCCAGCCGTACGGCGCATCAATTTCACGGGCTCGACTGCGGTCGGCCGGATCATTGCAAAGCGCGCCGCAGAGCACTTGAAGCCCTGCCTGCTGGAGCTCGGCGGCAAGGCGCCCTTGATCGTTCTGGAGGACGCCGACCTGGATGAGGCGGTCAAGGCCGCCGCGTTCGGCGCCTTTATGAATCAGGGACAGATCTGCATGTCCACTGAGCGCATCATCGTGGTCGATGCGGTGGCGGCCGACTTCGTCAAGCGCTTCGCGGCAAAAGCCAAATCCTTGGCGACGGGAGATCCGCGCAAGGGCAAGACGCCATTGGGGGCGGTGGTCGATCAGAAGACGGTGAAACACGTCAATAGCCTGATTGATGATGCCACCGCAAAGGGCGCCACGATCATTGCGGGCAGCAAAGCGGACC
>DATNKC010000350.1:0-8354 GCA_035603615.1 Steroidobacteraceae bacterium
ACCGAACCCTTGCCGTTCGTGCCGGCAACCGTGATGACCGGGACGGTCGGCTGGCGCCACTCGAGCCGCTCGAGCACCACGCGCAACCGCTCCAATCCCAGATCGATTGCCTGCGGGTGCACCTGTGCTTGGTAGGCCAACCACTGATCGAGACTCCGCATGAGGTGGGCCTTAAGGAGCCTAAGCTGCGGCGGGTTCTTTGCCGCTCAACAATCGCAGCATGGCGCCGATGCGGTCGCGCAATTCGCGCCGGTCGACAATCATGTCCAGAGCGCCGTGCTCGAGCAGAAACTCGCTGCGCTGAAAGCCTTCAGGCAATGTTTCGCGCACGGTCTGCTGAATGACTCGCGGTCCGGCGAACCCGATCAGCGCTTTGGGTTCGCCGATATTGATATCGCCGAGCATGGCGAGGCTGGCCGATACCCCACCCATGGTTGGATCCGTCATCACGGAAATAAAAGGCAGGCGGGCCTCGGACAGGCGCTTGAGCGCCGCGCTGGTTTTCGCCATTTGCAGCAAGGAATACAACGCTTCCTGCATGCGCGCGCCGCCGCTGGCTGAGAAACAGACCAGGGGCATGCGGTGCTCCAGGCAATGCTCAACCGCGCGCACGAATTTCTCGCCGACTACCGAGCCCATCGAGCCGCCGAGGAAGCGAAACTCGAATGCGCAGGCCACCACGCCGAGACCTTCGAGTTTTCCGGCCATGACAATGATTGCGTCACGCTCGCCGGTCTGCTTCTGCGCTTGGACCAGCCGATCTTTATAACGCTTGGAATCCTTGAATTTGAGCGGATCCTCCGGCTCGACCTTGGCGGCGATTTCGGTGGTGGAGCCAGGATCGAGAAATTTCATGATGCGTTCGCGGCCGTTGATGCGCATGTGATGGCTGCACTTGAGGCAGACATACAAATTGCGCTCGATCTCGGCTTTGTACAGCACGGCATCGCAAGCAGGACACTTGGTCCACAAGCCCTCGGGCACCGAGCGGGTGCGGCGCTCGGTTTTGATCCGCGGGACGATTCGCTCAAACCAGGACATGCTAAGGAGCCTATCGGGAGTTGGTTAGATCAACTTAGTTTAAACCAATTTGGGCGGTCGGCGCGGGGATCGCGAAATCCTTGGGGTATTCAACCCGCCAGAGGTACAAGCCCCCGGCAGGCGCGGTAGCCCCGGCGTAGCGCCGATCGGCGCTGGCCAGCACCTTGGCCATGGCGGCCTTGGGGTTGGCGTCCCGCTGCACATCGAGCAGCGTCCCGACAATATTGCGCACCATGTGGTGCAGATAGGCATTAGCGGTGATCTCGAGCGATATCAAGTCGCCCTGGCGGGCTACCTCGATGGCATCGATACGTCTGATCGGGGTTGGCGACTGGCACTCAAAGGAGCGAAACGCCGAGAAATCGTGCTCGCCGATGAGCGCCTGTGCGGCCGCGTGCATGGCCTGGGCGTCGAGCGGCCTGTGAATCCACGCCGTGCGTGCGCGCTGCAACGCGGATCGGGCGCTGCGATTCAGAATGAGATAGCGGTAGATGCGGCGCGACGCCTTGTGGCGCGCGTGAAACCCCATGCTTACTTCGCCCGCCCATTGCAGGGCAATGCTGGGCGTGAGCCGCGTGTTGGCGCCTAAAACCCACGCCCGCGGCGTTCGCTCGGCATGCGTATCGAAATGAATCACTTGTCCGATGGCATGAACACCGGCGTCGGTTCGCCCGGCGCAGATCGCCACGACCGGATGCCCGGCGACGAAGGACAACGCTGCTTGGACCGCGTCTTGAATCGAGCTGGAATGCGCCTGCGACTGCCAGCCGGCATAGTCGGTGCCGTCATACTCGATGATGGCGGCAACGCGTCGGCCGGGCTCGGTCACACGGAGCCTGTCTCTAGCCGGGGAGATTCTCGATTAGGCGCTGCGCTTCCTGTTTCTGGCTCGCAGAACCTTCGCTGACGACTTCCTCGAGAATGCTGCGTGCGCCTTCCGGATCGCCCATGTCCATGTAGGCCCGCGCCAGATCCAGCTTGGTTCCCACCTCGCTCATCGTGACCGGCTCGAGCTCGGGAAGCGCGAGTTCCTCCGTCTTTATCTTGCTGGTGCGCTGGGTGGAAATCGTCTTGAGCTTGTTGGTGGCGGCTGCCTCCGAACCATTGAGTGCTTCGCCGACATCCAAATCGACCTTGCGATTGCGTTGGCTGGCCTCGAACACCTCGGTGGAGAAAACCTCGTCTTCTGCGCGCGGCTGTTGGACGGTGTCGCCCGATCCTAAAGCGTTGGCGAGCCGATCGAGATCCAAATCGATGCTGTCGGCGTTGAGGCCGCGCAGTCGTGACGTTGAATCCACATCGGGCCGCTCCGGCTCTTGAACATCCGAATACTCGGGCGATTTGAAGCGCGATGTCGCGGAGGGGTCATGCGCCGCGCCGCGCGGCATCTGCACGGTCGGCGCCGATTCAGGCCCCAACACAGCCGTCTTGATCTCCTCGTGGTCCGACCCTAAGTCGGCGACGAAGGAGGCTTCCAATTCGCGCTCGAGTTCCGTCAAGTCCTTGTCGCGTGCGCGGGCCTCGGCTTCCGCCATCATGCGCCGCGATTTTTCATCCAGACCCGCGACCATCGTGGGGGCATCGGCCGGATGATCGGTTTCCTCGAGCCTGGGGATGCTGATCGACGCTCCCGAATTCGCGCCGTCAAGATGATCCAAATCCAGACCCAAATCATCGATCGAAAGCTCGGCGGTTTGATCCGCCTTGTTCACCTTGTCCAACTTGGATGAAATGCGGTCGCGCAAATCCGTGGGCTTCAGCGTCGGCGACTCTGCGGTCGGCGCGTCCGAGAAATTCATCAGTTCGGATTCGACCGTCGGTTCATCGCGGGGCGGCATATCGCGCGTCGGCGAATTATCCGCGCCGCGTTCCGCATGGTCCAAGGTGAAATCGAGATCCGAAGCGGGATGCAAGCTGGGCGATTCGCCCGTAGCCGCCGTGTCGTCGATATCCTTGGCGATGGTTTGATCGATGCTGCGCTCGCCTTCCGGGTCGCCGAACAGGTCGATATCGACGCGGTTCTCGCCGCCTTCGAGATTCAAATCGACCAACGCGCCGGCGCCGCGGCCGCTGCCGGCGCTGGAGGCAAACAGCGGTTCGTCCGGGCAGATCTGCTTGCCCATAATGACAATCTTGTCCCACTCGCCGGCAGGCGCGCGGTCCCGGGTGGATTCCAAGCCCTTCGCCGTTTGCAGGAAAGCTTCTTTGTTGCCCCAGACGAAATAAATTTCCAACAGCTTCAGGCGCAGATCGCGTCGATCCGGTTCGCGCTCGAGCGCAATGCGCACCAAATCTGCGGCTTGATCGTAAAGGCCGTACGCCATGTGGAAGTCGGCTTCGGCCAGAGGATCGCCCTGATCGAGGTTGACGGCGCTTTCGCTGGACATCGTGTCGTCAGGCGCCTTCAGGTCCGCCGTGGTTTCGCCGTAATGCTGCGCGGGCTCGTTGAAATCCGGCATGCGATGCTCGCCGGATTCCTCGACGACGAATGAGTCATCGGCGCCGCGGCTGCTCGCGACTCGCGCGGTCGGATCCCGATATTCAGAAATATCGGTCGAGTCCAGCCCGGGGAAATCCCCTCCGCCGCCGGTGCTGCCGCCGCCGCTTGCTTGTCGGCGGCGCCACGAGGCAATCGCCAGGCCGGCCAACAATGCGAGGATCACGGCAGCCGGTATCCACCAATTTTGCTCCAGCCAGTCGATCAGCGAGCCGCTTTGCGCGACCGGAACCGGCTTCTTCACGACCACCGGCTTCGGTAGCGGCGCGGGCGCGGGCGTCGGAGGCGGCGTGGCGGTATTTTCGACTGGCGCAGGCGCGGGTGTCGGCGCCGGCGTCGTTGATTCAGGCGTGCTCGGCTTCGTTTCCACCGGAGCCGGCGTCGGTACAGGAGCGGGCTTGGGAGCCATCGCCGTTTGCGGCGGCGGTACCGGCGTGGCCGGCGTGCCCAGCTTGCGCTGCAGTTCGCTCAGTTCGTTGTTCTTCAGATCGAGCAGGCGATGTGCGTCCGCGAGCTGCTCTTCCAAATCCTTGACACGACCTTTCAGCGCTTGCGCTTCACCGCTGGCAGCGGACTCGCTGCCGCTATTGCTGGCGCCGCTGCCGGCACCCGGCGTCACCAGACGTAAATGGCCGCTGGACGCGGAGGCGCTGTTGCCGCGCCAGGCATCCATTTGACGATGCACTTCGCTCATCGCCTCGGATTGGTTCAGCGCCGCAATGTCATCGCCGCCCGGCACGCGCAGCACGGCACCGCGCCGCAGGATGTTGATGTTGCCGCCGAACGCTTCGGGATTCGCGCGGTACATGGCGATCATGGTCTGATCGATGTCGCCTCGCGCCGAGGCATGCAAGCTGCGCGCGATCTTGGTCAGGGTGTCGCCCTGAGCGACGCGATACGTGCCCTCAGGGGCCGGCGCAGCGCTCTCCGCACTGCTTGGCGTTGAACTGCTCTCGGGCGGCGGGCTCGCGGCGGCGCTGCTCGCGGTGCTGCTCGCACTCGCGGCGCGGTTCGCAGATCGGCCAGAGCGGCTCGCACGCTTCGGCGTGGCGGCAGGCGTGGTCGCGCCTGGCGCGGCCGTGGTGTCTGTGGGCGCCGGAGTCGCGGCGAGGGGGGTTGTCTTGACGCGAGGCGTCGGTGCAGTGGCGGGCGCAGTCGGCGCCGTGGTTGCTGCCGCCACGGGCGCGGCGCTGCTGGCTCGCTCGCCGGGCGTATAGACCGGCGGGTCTAGCAGCACGGTGTACTCACGCATGAGGCGCCCGCGGGCCCAGTTGACCTCGACCAGAAAAGTCACAAAGGGTTCGGGAATCGAGTCGGTTGACCGCACCAACAACACGTCGCGGCCGTCCTTGCTCTTGCCGACCTTGAAAGTCAGCGTCGACAGAAAGGGCGGACGATCGATGCCATAGCGGGTGAAGGCATCCTTCGGGGCAAGGGAAGCCCTTAATGCGGCCAATTCTTCGGGACCGGCCGCAATCAGGTCGATTTCGGCATTCATTGGCTCGTTCAGCGCCGAGTTCAGGTGTATTTCACCCAGGCCTAAGCCCCACGACAACGATGGGATAAGCAGGCACGCCATCAGCACGCGGCGAGACAGGGTCACAAACATTTCTACTCCCAGAATTCTGGTGGCAAGCGAGCGAACAAAGTTCATTGCGCTATAGGGGCTTGGATGCGAATTCTCACTTGCCTTTTACATAAGCCAATAACTATATCTCACTGGGATCTATTTACCAAAATCTGGGCCACTGAAACTGCGTTATGCGCCGCACATTTCCGAACATTATCTGCCACTACCCAAAAATTTAGACCTCGATCACGAGTCAAATCAGCCCTTACGCGGCCTACATATACCCGATCCGGCTCCGTGGCCAGTGTGGCGGGCGTCGGAAATTCGGCGATCGATTCGGGATCAATCAGGTCCAGACCGCTCCCGCGTTGCAACACATTCAGGGCATCCCGGAGGTCAAAGGGCCGCTCAAATTGGGCGTGCACCGCCAAACTATGGCCAAAGAAAACTGGTACCCGCACGGCCGTGGCGTTGATCTCGAGCGCCGGTAGATTCAGTACCCGCCGCGTCTCTTCCCACAAGCGCCGTTCCTCACGCGACACACCGTCAGCCTCCAAGGTGTCGACCACGGGAATGACGTTAAACGCGATTTGCCGGCCAAAGGCCCTGCCTTTGGCTTTCTTGCCGCTGAGCATCGCGACGGTTTCGCTGGCGAGTTCTTCCATGGCGCCGCGCCCGCTGCCCGATACCGCTTGATAAGTCGCCACCTCGACGCGCTTGAGGCCAGCCAGCTGGTGCAGCGGCGCGAGGGCTGTCGCGAGCGCCACGCTGGCGCTCCCGGGAAGCGCGATCAGACCGTTCTGCCCCACAGCGTCGAGCACCGAAGCATTCACATCAGCCACCACCAAGGGAACCTCGGCGCGCATGCGAAATGCCGCCGACCCGTCGATCACCCAGGCATGCGCCGCCGCGGCCTGCGCGTAGCGTTCCGAGAGCGCTGCACGCCCACAAAAAAACACCAGGTCCACGCGCGAGAAATCGAACGCAGCGACATCGCTCACCGTCAAAGTCCCGTCTTCGGCGACCGGCCCGCCCGCGCTGCGTTCGTCGTCGAGCGCGTGCAGTTCAGCGAGCGCGATTTTTCGCTGCCGCAACTCATCGATCACCGCCGCGCCGATCAAGCTCGACACGCCGACGACGGCAACACGCGGCAACGCAGCGGCGGCGTTCATCGAGTGATCACGGGCGTGGGGGATACCACATCCGCGCACTGCGCACGGAACCGCAAACAATGATCCATCAACACCAGTGCCAGCATGGCCTCCGCGATCGGCGTCGCGCGAAGACCCACGCAAGGGTCGTGACGCCCGGTGGTGACCACCTCGACCGGTTCGCCGTGGATATTGATGGTTTGACCCGGCAGAACGATGCTGGAGGTGGGTTTCAGCGCGAGGCTCACGACGATGTCTTGGCCTGAAGAGATACCGCCCAATATGCCGCCCGCGTGATTGCTTTTGAAGCCTTGCGGAGTCATTTCGTCGCGATGCTCCGAGCCGCGCTGCTCGACCGACCTGAAGCCCGCGCCGATCTCGACGCCCTTCACCGCATTGATGCCCATCATCGCGCTGGCCAAGTCCGCATCCAAGCGCTCGAACACGGGTTCGCCCCAGCCCGGAGGAACGCCTTTGGCAATCACAGTAACGCGCGCCCCAATGGAATCTCCCGCTTCGCGGATGCGCCAAATGAAATCCTCGAGTTCCTGCACGCGGCCCGGGTCCGGACAGAAAAACGGATTCTCGTAGGCCGCTTGGCTGTTGACCGGCTGCAACACGATGGGTCCCAATTGCGCCAAATATCCATGGATGCTGATGTGCTGCCGCTCGCGCAAATACTTACGCGCGATGGCGCCCGCGGCGACGCGCACGACGGTTTCGCGCGCCGAGGAACGCCCGCCGCCGCGATAGTCGCGAAAGCCGTATTTCTGCTGGTACGTATAGTCGGCATGCCCGGGGCGAAAGCGGTCTTTGATCTTCTCGTAGTCGCGCGAACGCTGATCCTCGTTTGCAACCAGGAGCGCGATCGGCGTGCCCGTGGTCTTGCCTTCGAATACGCCAGACAAGATGCGCACCGTATCGGGCTCGTGGCGCTGACTGGTAAATTTCGAGGTTCCGGGGCGGCGGCGATCGACATCGAGCTGCAGGTCCGCTTCCGTGATCTCCAGTCCCGGCGGACAACCGTCCACTACGCAACCCAGCGCGGGGCCGTGGCTCTCGCCAAAACTGGTCACGGTGAAAATCCGACCGAAAGTATTACCCGCCACGCCTCTTCTCTCCTGCCGCGTTAAGGATCACGCCGCATCCAGATCACGCGCATTCAGCAAAAATACGCCCCCGCCGCCCATCGCAATCCGCGGCCAAACAAACGGCAGGCGCGGGAACCTCTTAAGCAGTGCCGTTTCGGTATTACCGACTTCCACGACCAAAATACCGTCATCCTCGAGGTGGGATCGCGCTTCAGCAAAAATTGCCCGGACCGAATCCAAGCCGTCCGCGCCGGATGCCAAGCCCAGTCTCGGCTCGTGCCGATACTCGGGCGGCAACGCGCGCATCTCGCCGCGCCCCACATAAGGTGGGTTGCTGACGATGATATCGTAACGACGGCCCGCTACCCCGTCGAAATGATCGGATCGTATTGCTGTGACACGCCGGCTTAAGCCAAGGCGGCGCACATTGCGCCGGCACACCTGCAGTGCCGCAGCGGAAATGTCGGCTGCATCGACCCGCGCCCGCGGAAAAGCCCTGGCGCAGGCGAGCGCGATGGCGCCGGATCCGGTGCCAATGTCCAGGATACGCCGTACGCGCCGCGCATGGATCCAAGGCGCGAAGCGATTGATCACGAGCTCGGCGATCGGCGAGCGCGGCACCAGCACGCGTTCATCGACATAGAGCTCGAGACCGGCGAAAAACGCGCGATGCGTCAGATAGGGCAGCGGAATGCGCTCCGCGATGCGCCGATGCAGCAGTTGGTCGATACGGGATACTTGGCGCGGCCGAAGTTCCAAGGGGTAGGCACTGGCGCCCAGGTCGTGCGCGAGTCCGGCGACAAAGAATACCAACTCAGCCGCTTCGTCGCGCGCATTGCCGGTGCCATGGCCGAAATACACGCGCGCGGCACGCAACGCCCGCGCGCACCGCAGAATGGCCGCGCCGACGCTCTCAACGGGTTTCGCGGCTGTGTGGGATAATCTCGGCATGACGGCTCGATCGAAACTATTGTCCTTGGTGTTGGTGTGTGTTCTCGCGGCCG
>DATNKC010000351.1:0-3391 GCA_035603615.1 Steroidobacteraceae bacterium
GGGATCACGCAATTGCCGATTGATCGCCGCCAGCACCGCTTGCGCGGCGCCAAGCCATTCTCGATCGCCGCTCGAGCGATAGAGCGCGACAAAGGCCTGGCCCATCGCCAGCGAATCATCGAGGAACGGGCCGCCGCGATCCGCCAAATCATGACGAAAAGCGCCGCCCGGCGCCAAGCGATTGGCGAGCGACCAGCGTGCCGCGCGTATCGCTTGGCCTAACGCATTCGCATCGCCGGTCACGTCATGGTACTTGCACAAAGCGCGAATCGCCCAACCCGTTTCGCGCGCGTATTCGTGAACGTCAATGCGCGGCATGCCGAGGGCTCGCCGACCGGCATCATCATTGCGATAAAATTCATGACCGCTGATTTGCGCCGAGACATCGGCGTCCTGACTGACGTAAAAG
Source organism: Steroidobacteraceae bacterium (assembly GCA_035603615.1). Taxonomy (GTDB): domain Bacteria; phylum Pseudomonadota; class Gammaproteobacteria; order Steroidobacterales; family Steroidobacteraceae; genus Bog-1198. The sequence continues at coordinate 410 of DATNKC010000351.1, forward strand.
CCGCCATCCGGCGCCGCGAGAAATGTCGTCGTATAAAGATAGAGAGAGCGGGCGGCCGCGAGATAGCGCGGGTCTCGCCAGCGCGCGTACGCCTCGCTATACAGCCTCAAGTCGTCGGCTTGAAACGCCATGAGCTTCTCGTAGTGCGGCGATTGCCAATCCACCTCGTCCGAATACTGGTAGACGCCGCCCCACACCGGGTCGATCAAGCGCAGGTTCGCGTCGAGGGTCTGGCGCGCACGCCGCAGGGCCGCCATATCGCCGGCATCGCCCTCGGAATAGGCCAGTTCCAGCGCCGCAGCGTCGATGAATTTATGCACATCGCTCCAGCCGCCGTGCTGATCGTCATAGCTCCCATGATAGTTTTGGAGCGCCGCAGCTCGCTGGCGCGATGTGAGGCGCAATCCGCTGCCTTCCGCGATGACCACGGGCGGTGCCACCGAAGGGCCGGGGCTGGGATCGTCAATGATCGCCTGCAGGAGTGCAGCCATTTGCTGCGGCGGAATGTAGCCGCGCCGCTTGACGATCTCGGTGCCATCCGCCGCCAACACGATCGTCGCCGGCCAGCCCCAATCGCCGTAGCGGCTGTTGAGATCGGGATCGCTGTCAGCGTCCACGCTGACAGCCACATAACGTTTGCCAATCAGCGCCTGAACCTTCGGATCGCTGTAGGTTTTATCATCCATGACATGACACCAATGGCACCACACGGCATGCAGGTCGAGGATGACGAAGCGATGTTCCTTGGCCGCCTGCGCGAAAACCGCGTCGCTCCAACGGCTCTGCCAGGAAATGGGCGCGGCATTGGCCTGCGCCGCGAAGATCAGCGCGGCGCCGACAGCAATCAGCGTATTCATTCCTGTTGGTCGCATGCTTGAAATCGCTTTTGTCTGGGTACCCAGGCATATTCGCTGGGCGAGCGGAGGCGGATGCAGATTAAGTCAAACAATAGTTCATTCGCGCTGTCCGAGCGGGGGCTGGAGCTGCGCATACAACCATGTGTTCAGCGATAGCCTACATGCCGCAAATACCTCAACTGGCCGATAACCGGGTCTTGCGACCCGCCGAAGTCGCGCTGGCGCTCAATCTCATCAGTCGCATGGATTTTCTGCGCCTGAAAGCGATCGCGCGACTGCATGCTCGCGGACTGCCGCCCGATGTGAGCTGGGATGACCTGCTGCAGGAAGCCTTTACGCGCGCGCTCGTCGGTTCGCGCCGCAAGCCGCACAGCGTGCCGATGGTGGCGTTTCTGGCTGGCATCATGCGAAGCCTGCGCACCGAACACTGGCGCCGGGTGCGCGGCGGACCTGCATCCTGCGAAACGATGCGCATCGATCATCAGCGCGATCTGTCGCGGGCGGCTGAGCTGCGCGACCCGGCGTCTGATATCGAGCAATCCTTGCTCGCCAGCGAGCAAATCGAGGCGCTCGAACGGCTTTTCGCCGGCGATCTGGTCGTGCTGGGGATTATCGCCGGGCTGGCGGAAGGCCGTTCGGCGGCGCAGATCCGTGCGGCGATGGGAATATCCAAAACCGACTATGACTCGGGGCGCAAGCGCCTGCGTCGAACGTTGCTGCGAGAGGGACTGACATGCGCACAAAATTAACGCAGAGCACGCCTGCAGCGGCACTCGGGCGAATCCTGGACCAATTGGATCGAGAGCTCATCGAAGCCTCGGACGAGGATATCTTGGAAGCAGCCCGGGATTTGGGTATGAATCCCCTGATGAAGGGCTCCGCGGCATTTTTGGGGCTGCGGGTTCCCGCGATGGCGCAATTTGCAGATTTCTTTGATGGCGATGCATTGAGAAGCGTGCTGCTGGAAAGAGCAGCGCAGAATGCAGCGGCACCTCAATTGGCATCAAAGCGCGCGGCGCGGCGGCCAAAGTCTGACAGAGCGATTGAGCGCAAAGATTCGGCCGATAAATAAGGCGAGGCTGGGGTTGCCAGCGCTTAAGAGATCCGCGCCTCCAACAAGCAACCGAACTCCCGGGCGAAGTCCACCGAAACGCGCGCGTGAACCGCACCCTGCCGGTCGAAAAAGCGCTGAGTGCCGCGCAGCGTGAATACTCCTTCGTGCCAGACGTTTGGGTGGATATACAGACCCTGGCGCCCGCCGAAGCGAAAACACACGAATCGGCCGGGCGTCACCTCATCGCCGGCAAGCGCCAACGGCACATAAAACGGGGCCGGATCAAGCGGAAAAAACAATTGTCCCCCATCAGGATGGTAGTTCGCGTGCCACAGCAGTATGCGGTGGGGCGGGGAGGCGTGATCGGCGCTCGCCAAGCCGGGGTCGCAGGCATAGGCAAGAATGTAATGGCCATCCACCGCTTCGTTGCGCCCATAAAGAATGTCGCCGCGCCACTCGCTGACGAACACCCCCTCCGTGGTGCCACCTTGATCGCCGCTGTCCTCATCGACGGGGCGCGTGCCCTGAGCCGGCCAGCGTACGATCTCGATCCGGCACTCATTCGGATCGTCTATCAAGCAGCCGTATCCTTTCAGCGCCGCGTCAGTGGCTTCCAAGACCGGCATTTCCACACATGCCAGAGCCGCCGGCAGCTTGGGGTCGAGGTAATCAATCGGCGGCCCCACGCAAGCTTAAGCGTAGGTATCGATGATCGCAGTGCGAGAGTTGCCGGCCGTCAACTGCTGCGTACGAGCGTACGCAGTGGCTGCGTTAGATGCGATGCCGCGATCAGCGAATCCGTAGGATGGAGCAAGGTCTATCAGCAAGGGCTCATCGATAGGCGTCGCGACGATAGTCAGCGGACGCGGGGAGGCCGTCGCGGTGTACGCGAAACCCCGCGGATTAGATTCTGCCAGGCTTCGCCGCGGCACCGGCTCACCCGCCAGAATCAACGTCTGATTTTCAGAGTTCACTCTCACAGTCGTTTCCAAAGCACTCATTGCTTTAGCCAAATAGAACCTTACCAGACCTGGTCAGGCCGCACATGATTCATCGCTCAGAAGCCTTGAA
>DATNKC010000352.1:0-5845 GCA_035603615.1 Steroidobacteraceae bacterium
AGGTTCCGGAGACTGTCGATTTCACCAAGCTCACCAATCTGTCGGAGCTCTGGGCGACCGCCAGTCTGCCGGTCGATACCTATTCCCAGGCCATCATCACGCTGGACTATACGAGCGCGCAAATTTCTGTGTTGGTAAACGGGGCGCCGGTCAAGGTGAACGTTGTCGACCCCACTGGCGCCGCTGTGACCACCGTCGCGGTCACCGTGAACCTCGACCCCCAAGGCGGTTTGGTCCTGCAGCCCACATTTGCCACCAGCAACGCGCTGCGTCTCGCCTTCAATTTCGACATGACGGCCTCGAATAAAGTCGATATGACCACCAGCCCGCCCACCGTGACAGTTGAGCCTTACATGTCGGTTGCCACCACGGCGGCCGACAGCAAGCTGATTCGAGTGCGCGGTCCGCTGATCAATTCGAGCACCAGTTTGAGTACCTACACCGTCGTGGTGCGGCCATTTTTCGATGAAGTGAACAGTTTGGGAATCGACACGATTTTCAATGATGCCAATACGATTTATACGTACGGTGGCCTCACCTATGTCGGCGCACCCGGAATCACGGCGTTGTCGCAAGCTTCGGCGGGATCGACAATAACGGCGGCGTTCTGCACATTCGAACCGACGCCGACGCCCCAAGCCGGCGTGATCGCCGGTATTTTTCATTCTGTCTATGTCGTCGCGGGCAGCACCTTGGAAGACTTTTTCACCGAGGGCCTGGAGGGCGATGTGATCGCGCGCAGCGGCAATACGCTCACCGTGCGCGGCGGGACCCTGGATGCGAATGCGGCCGAGGTTATACAGTATGAAGACTTGGATTCCCAAGTGCTCCTCGGGCCCGCCACCCAGGTGACCGCCGATGGCGTCTCGACGTTCGGGACGTTGAATTCCAATTCCATTGCCGTCGGCCAGCACATCACGGCGCGGGGGCTGTATTCCGTGAATGCGGCGGGCGTGACGGTTCTCGATTCGACCGGATCCTCGGTTGATACCGGCTCAGTGCGCCTGCAATCGACCGAGCTGTTTGGGACACTGAACTCGACGGCCTCGGGAAGCCTGCAGTTGAATGTGCAGAACATCGAAAATTATCCGGTGAGCGTCTATAACTTTGCCGGCAATGGCGTGAGCGCCGCACAGGATCCGGTTGCGGCAAATTTTACCGTCAATACCGGCGCGCTGACTCTGCCTGCGGCAGCGCCGGGCGATCCTCTGTGGGTCGACGGCTACGTCGCTCCCTTCGGAACCGCGCCGCCGGCTTTCACCGCCTTTAGCGTGAACGCGGAACCCGCCGTTCCCGCCACCTTGGCGGTGGTTTGGACCGGGACCGGGACGGCGGCGCCCTTTGCCACGCTGACCCCAACCGGCTTGACGATCGATCTGACCAATGCCGCATTCGGTTCCGGGCAGCTGCGCATCGGCGCCGATGCGATCAACCTCACGACCTTGAGCGCAACTCCCAACATCGTTCCGGCGGTGGCTGTGCCGGCGGCGACGACCGGACTGCCGCTGTTTAACCCGCGATTTAGCGTCGGGGCCGCCGCCAACCCTGACGTCGCCACCAACACCCCGATCACGTCATTCATCACATTTGCCGCGTTCGTGACGCAACTCAACACGACGTTTGCCACGCCGACGCCGGCAACGCAGTTCGTGGCACGCGGCATGTACGACAACACCAGCAATACCTTTACCGCTTCCAGTATCGACGTAGTTCTTTAAACTAGCCCCCCATAATGGGGAAGCTCGCCAAACGTCTCGGATTGGTCTGTGCGCTGGCGGCGAGTTATCAATGGGTTTACGCAGCGGCGCCGCCCAACGCGCCGGCCGCGCCTCCCGCAGAGGTGCGGCCTCGCATCTGCCTGGTGTTATCGGGCGGCGGCGCACGCGGCATGGCGCACATCGGTGTGCTCAAGGTTCTTGAAGAATTAAAGATACCCATCGACTGCATCGCCGGCACCAGCATGGGTGCCGTCGTCGGTGGTCTGTATGCGAGCGGCATGACCGCTGCACAAATTGAGACCACCATGCGATCGGTCGATTGGCAGGAGGCGTTCCGGGATGCGCCGCCGCGCCGCGACCTGGCCTTCCGGCGCAAGCAGGATGACCGGAATTTTCTGGTGCGTTTGCCGCTCGGCTTGAAGCACGGCAAGATTCTCCTGCCCAAGGGGTTCATTCAAGGCCAAAAGTTGCAGGAGACGCTGCGCCAGCTCACGCTGCCGTTCAGCAACAGCACCGACTTTGACCTGCTGCCGACGCCATTTCGCGCGGTGGCCACCGACTTGGTCACCGGTAGTGCCGTACTGCTGGACAAGGGAGATCTCTCGATTGCCATGCGCGCGAGCATTTCCGCACCAGGACTGTTTGCGCCGGTGGAAACCCAGGGCCTCTTGTTGGTCGACGGTGGGCTGGCGGAAAATCTGCCCATCGATGTGGCGCGGCAAATGCACGCGGACATCCTCATCGTCTCCGACGTGAGTTTTCCCCTGCAGTCGCGCGACGCGCTCGACTCGGCCCTGTCGATTTCCAATCAGATGCTCGCGATTCTGGTGCGCAAGGATGCGGACCGTCAGCGCGCTACCCTGGGCGCCGCGGATGTATTGATCGAGCCGCACTTGGGGGCCGCCAGTTCCACCGACTTCACTGCGGGGATTTCGACCATCGCCGCCGGCGAAAGCGCCGCGCGCAGCATGCTCGAGAGGCTCGACGCGCTGCGCGTCGGCGACGCGGCGTACAACGATTACCTGGTGCGCCGCGCTGCGCGCGAACCCGGGCTGCCGCCCATCAAGTTCGTGCGCGTCGATGAACAATCGAAGCGCTATGAAAAGACCATCATGGCGGAGATGCAACCGCTCGTGGGCAAGCCACTGAATGTGCAGGCGGTCGGCGAGCGGATCACGGAGTTGTACGGCCTCGGCAATTTCGAGACGCTGGACTACGCGTTGGTGGATCAAGGTGAAGGCGCCGATGAGGAGTCCGGACTCGAGGTCCGCGCGCGGCGCAAGTCCTGGGGACCCAACTACGTACGTTTCGGATTGGATTTGGAGGATAATTTCCAGGGTAACAGCCGCTACAACGCGGCGGCGCGCTTCATCTTGACCGAACTCGACAAGCTCGGCGGCGAGCTCGTGACGGATGTGCAGATTGGCAGCGATCCGAAAGTGCAAAGCGAGTTCTATCAGCCTTTGGATGAGACGCGCACCTGGTTCATCGCGCCCAGCCTGCGCATCGAGGCGCGAGATCTGCAGCTTTACGCCAACGACGTCGAGGTGGCGGACTATCGTGATCGCGAGGCGGAGGCCGCGTTCGACATCGGCCGTACCCTCGGCAATTGGGGCGAGATCCGCGTCGGCTACCACCGCACCAACGGTGCGGCGACGGTGCGCTTGGGCGACCCGACGCTGGTGGAGTCGCAATACAACAACGGCGAGCTATTCGTGAAGTTCAGCTACGACCGGCTCGACAATCTGCACTTTCCGCGCGAGGGATCGCAGTTTACCCTGCAGTGGGACGCCAATCGCACCGACTTGGGTGCCGATACGGCCTACGACAAGCTGTCGGCGGACTGGCTCATGGCCCGCTCGCTCGGCCGCAACACTCTGTTGCTGTGGGCTTCAGCGGGCAGCGTGGTGAGCGGCACCATCAAGGCGACTGACGTGCCCGATTTATTTTCCTTGGGTGGATTCTTTAATCTCTCGGGACTAGCGCCGAGTTCCCTATACGGTCAGGACTATGCCATTGCCCGCGCCATCTATTTTCGCAGGATCAGTCGCGGCGGCGAGGGATTCTTTGAATTTCCCGTCTATCTTGGCTCGTCGCTGGAAATGGGCAACACCTGGCAGACGCGCAGCGATGTGAGTTTCGGCTCGACGCACAAGGATGCGTCCTTGTTTCTGGCGTTCGATACGTTTTTGGGCCCGGTGTACCTAGGCTCCGGCTACGACACGGCAGGGCATAGCGCCTATTATTTGTTCCTGGGAAGAACTTTCTGAGCGCTGCGCGCTAGAAACTGCGGCTTTCGCCGAGATTCTCCACCTTTTCAAAAACCAGGGCCGGTTGATCGCCGATGCGCGAGTATTCGTGCTTGCGCGACATGTCCTCGAGCGTCCGATCGCGCTCGGCGGCGGTAAAGAACCAATGCGTTTTTTGCCACTCGGCGCCGACCAGCTTGGCGAATGGATCGCCCGGGCGCAGCCGCACGCGAATCCCGTAGGGTTGCGGCAGTACCGGAATGGTGCGAGTCATATTTTGCTGGTTGGCGATTCCCATGCGCCGAAGATAGCGGAATCGCGCCTGCGCTGCCAGCCATTGCGCCGCGGTTCAGCATGCTAAACTCCGCCGCGTTCACTGAGGTAACTGATGGCATCGTCTTACACAGCCTCCGACATCGAGGTATTGAGCGGTCTGGATCCCGTGCGGCGGCGGCCGGGCATGTACACCGACACCACCCGTCCCAATCATCTGGCGCACGAGGTGATCGACAACAGCGTCGATGAAGCGATCGGCGGGTATTGCAAAAAAATCGATGTAACCGTGTTCAAGGATGGCTCCCTGGAAGTTGCCGACGATGGGCGCGGCATGCCGATCGAAATCCATCCCAAGGAAAAAGTAAACACCGTCGAGTTGATCTTGACGCGGTTGCACGCCGGCGGAAAATTTAATGATCAGGCTTATCAGCATTCCGGCGGTTTGCACGGCGTGGGCGTATCGGTGGTCAACGCTCTGTCGAAGCACCTGGAGTGCTGGGTGCGGCGCGGGGGTAAGGAATACAACATCAGTTTTGCCAACGGCAAGCCAACCTCCAAACTGGAAGTCGTGGGCGATGTGCCCAAGTCCAAGACCGGCACCACCATTCGCTTTTGGCCCGACCCGAAGTATTTCGATACCGATAAATTCGCGATCCCCAAACTCAAGCAGGTGCTGCGCGCCAAGGCCGTGCTGTGTCCCAACCTGCGCGTCACCCTGAATAACGAATTCACGGGCGAGAAAGACGAGTGGCTCTATACCGGCGGCCTGCATCAATACCTCGCCGAGGAATTGGGCAAAGGCGAATGGCTGCCGGCGGAAACCTTTTATGGCAAGCGCGATATCGATGGCGGTTCGCTCGACTGGGCTTTCGCCTGGGTGCTGGAGTCCGAACACGCCATTGCGGAAAGCTATGTGAATTTGATCCCGACGACCGAGGGCGGCACCCACGTCAACGGCCTGCGCGTCGGAGCGGCGGACGCGGTAAGGGAGTTTTGTGAATTCAGAAACTTGGTGCCGCGTGGTTTGAAGCTGAGCCCCGAAGATGTGTGGGACGGCGTGAGCTTCGTGCTGTCCATGAAGATGCGCGAGCCGCAGTTCGCCGGCCAAACCAAGGAAAAACTCTCCTCGCGCGAATCCGCCGGGATCGTGCAAGGGGTGATCAAGGATGCGTTCGCCCTGTGGTTGAACCAGCATTCCGATCAGGGCGAGAAAATCGCCATGCTCGCGATTGCCAACGCCCAACAGCGCTTCAAGGACAGTCAAAAAGTCGCGCGCAAGCGCGTCGTCGCGGGACCGGCATTGCCCGGCAAACTGGCCGATTGCGTCAGCCAGGACCCGGCCCGCGGCGAGTTGTTCCTGGTGGAGGGTGATTCGGCCGGCGGCTCGGCCAAGCAGGCGCGCGATCGGGTGACGCAGGCCATCATGCCGCTGCGCGGCAAGATCTTGAACACCTGGGAAGCCGACATCGGCGAAGTGCTGCAATCCCAGGAGGTGCACAACATCAGCATTGCGATTGGCGTCGATCCGGCCGCGAGCGACTTGTCGGGCCTGCGCTATCACAAGATCTGTATCCTCGCCGACGCCGACAGCGACGGTCAGCA
>DATNKC010000353.1:0-2037 GCA_035603615.1 Steroidobacteraceae bacterium
GCTCGTGCAGGCCGGAGCGCCGGCCAATTGACATGGCGACAACCCCGTGCCGGCGGAAACCCCGAGGACCCCATCGCCGCGCCCGCCCTCCCAACCTTGAATATTGAGGTGATTGGCGCGCACCTTGGTGTCCGCATAGCCGGCATCGACCAAAATGCCGAAGCGATCGTCCGCGAAGGTGTCGCTGAACAAGAGACTCCCGTTCGGCGTGACCTTGTTATCTCCGGTCGTATCGGTTCCCGAGAGCGAGCCCGCCAATTGCAATCCGGGGTGATCAAAAGGCTTCGGGTACTTGATATTGATGGTCGCGCCGATCGCGCCGCTCGAGAGGGCGGCGTCGGGGGTCTTCAATACGTCCACTTGACTGACGAACTCGGAGCCGATTGAGCCGAAGTCGAAGCCACGAGAGGTATTGCCGATCGCAGTCGGCACCTGGCGGCCGTCGAACAGCGTTTCATTGAACTGTGGACCAAAGCCGCGCACGGTAATTTGCGTCGGGTCGCCGGTGGTCGAAGTCCCGCCGGTGCCGGTGAGCGTCGTTGCCGCGCGGGTCACCGTTACGCCGGGCACTCTCTCCATGGCGGCGGCAAGGTTCGAATCCGGGAATTTGCCGATATCCTCGGCGGAAATGGCATCGACGATTCCGTCGGAGTCTTTCTTGATGTCCAAGCTCTTCTGCAACGAGGCGCGAATGCCGGTAACCACAATTTCGGTGAGGTCGCTGTCCGTTGAGCTGCTGTCCGCCGGCGCCGCATACACCTGCCCGCCGAAGGCCATCGAGCTGAGCGCCAGGCCCGACAATCCCATCCTGGCGTAACTCAAGCGGCGGATTGCCGCGCGCAGAGTCAGGTTTTGGCTCTCGTTCTTCGACGCATTCCGCCGTGTCTTTCGGCTCATTAGAAACTCCCCAAAGCTCGATCTATTTATCGTTAACGCTATCAGCCGGCGCTACGTTTTAATGGTTGCGCTACCATCTTAAACACTATTTTTTACCTTTGGCAATCATTTTGTGGTTGCGCTACCAATCGCGTTACATATATCAGAAGAGCCGCTGCGGATTGATCTCTTGGGCTGCGGATAACCCGCTTTGCGCGCGGCTTAGTCGCTTCGACTCCGAGCTAGCCGATCATGTCCTCTAATTCCCGGCCGCGCGTCTCGTGCACCATCTTCAACACGAAGATGATCGAAATGAACGCGCAGGCGGTATAGAAGCCGTAGGTGATGGGCAAACCGATGTATTTCGCGAGCACGGGAAAGCTCACGCTGATCAAGAAATTCGCGCTCCACTGTGCCGCGCCGCTGACCGCCAACCCCGAGCCGCGGATCTGGTTGGGAAACATCTCGCCCAACATCACCCACATGACCGGGCCCCAGCTCAAGTTGAAAAATATCACATAGAGATTGGCGCTGATCAGGGCCATCCGGCCCACATTGGGCGCCAGGTGCAGGGTGCCGCCGCTCAAGTCCCCGGTGGCGAACGCAATCGTCAAGAGCCCCAAGGTCACGGCCATGCCGATCGAGCCGATCATGAGCAAGGGCTTTCGCCCGATGCGATCGATCAGGAAGATGGCCAGCAAGCAGGCGGCAATCGACAGCGTGCCGCTCAAGATATTGATCTTGAGCGAATCCGCCTCGCTGAAGCCAACGGCCTGCCACAGCACCGCGCCGTAATAGAACACCACGTTGATGCCCACCAGCTGCTGAAAGGTCGCGAGCCCGATGCCGACCCAGACGATGCGGCGCCATCGGCCGGTGGAGCGATCGATGAGATCCGACAGGCGCGGAGTATGGTCCGCAGCCAAGGATCCCTTGATTTCCAGGGTTTTCGTCGCTGCTGCTGCGCTGCCGAACAAGCGCGTCAGCACCCCCAGCGCTTCCTCAGGCCGGCCCCGCGCCACCAGATAGCGCGGACTTTCGGGGATGAACAACAATGTCAGCAGGAAGATGCTTGCCGGGATTACCTGCATCCAAAACATCCAGCGCCATGCCGCATAGCCCAACCACAACACGTCGGTCGAGCGGCCGGCGACGTGCGCC
>DATNKC010000354.1:0-3689 GCA_035603615.1 Steroidobacteraceae bacterium
GCAATTGATCCGCCAGTATTTTCCGCATTTGAAGATCTATGCGCGCGCGCGCAATCGCCAGCACGCATTTCGGCTGATGGATCTCGACGTACGCTACATCATTCGCGAGACCCTGGTGTCGAGCCTGGAAATGTCGGTGCAGGTGCTCGAGGCATTGGGACAGTCGAAATCCAAAGCGATGGAGACCGTGCACCGATTTCGCGTGTACGACGAGGCGACCATGGCCAAGCAGCACGCCGTGAAGGACGATGAGAAGAAGTTTTTGGCAACCACCCGCGAGTCAGCCGAGCAGCTGATGCATCTATTCGAGACTGACAGCGAGCAGCCTGCCGAGGAGGCGGCGTCGCGCATTGCGGCGTCGGTGCAGTGATATCGAGCGGCCAAGCGCTCGTCAGGGAGGGTGAGAGGAATCTAGGCACGAAGGCCGCAGTGCCTAGATTCTTCTCACCCTCACTGACGGGAGCTCGGGCCCATCGATATCACATGCCGGTGATGATGGCTATTCGAAACTCGTCCTCCGGCACTGTGAGTTTGAGCGCGCCACCATGAAAGGCCGAGGGGATGGAGAAGCGTCGAGGCCCTGGGTCTTACGGGCCTCGAGGCTTCTCCATCCCTTCAGCCATTCAAGCCGCCGCTCAAACTCACAGTGCCGAACGGCCACTAATGCGGATTGAGCAACACCGTAGTATCGAAACTCTCGAAGCTCGTCAGCACGCGCCGATACGCATTGTGCATGATGCGCTGCGCGTTCTTGTCGGCCCGCGCGCCTAGCAACATGCGGATCACGACATCGTCCTGGGGCCGGGCCAAGTCCTCGCCCAGCAACTGGTAGGTAAAACGCGCCAATCTTTGATTCATTTCATTGGCGAATTTGTAGCGCACGGCGTCGCTGCCGTCGCCGTTGCCGACCTTGGCTTCCTCGGCGATCTCGCAAATCAGGCGCGAAATAAACCGCGCCTTGTCGACCAGGCCAAGATCGCTGAAGAACTCGATTTCGGATTGAATGTTCATCCGGCGGGGAAGAAGTCTATGGGTTTGGTGGCCGTGAGTGCTGCGACGTCTTTCGCATCAAACTTGAACAGTTTGATACGCGAGACGAGCTTCTCTTCGAATACTGGATCGTGCAGTTCCGAGGAAACAACGCGCGCCGCGGTGATGTCGCCCGATGGCGCGATGGTCAGTTCGATCACGACCTTGCCCTGCAAGGCGGGGTTGTCGCGCAATGCGCGCGCGTACATGGCATCGATGGCGCCCTTGTTCTTGGTGAAGACCAGCGCGATTTCATCGGCGCTGCGCGAGGCCTTGCCGCTGCCGCCGGCCCGGGTGGCCGCCTGGCCGGAGGCGCCGAGATTCGGATCCTTGACCTGCGTCGTGTAAATCCCGCGCAATGAGCCCGAGCCGGACGCGAGCCCGCTGCTCGTGGGCGAGTTGATTCCGCCGCTGGTGCCGCCGGCCTTGGAGCTGATGATGCTGCGGGTCACCTGGGTGACATCGCCCGGGTCGGTGGTCTTCTGTTGATTCTTCTGAAATTTATCCAGATCGATCTGGTCACGCAGCGCCGCGAGGTCGTCGAGATTCGCGAGCAAACCGCTCTTGGACGCCTTCACGCGCGGATCCACCGGCTGAGGCGGCGTCGGCACCTTCTGTACTGGCGCCTTCTCTACCGGCTTTTCCTTCGGCGGAGGCGGAGGCGGCGGCGGGGGTGGCGGGGGCTCCATGACCAGCTGCACGACGCGTTCCGGCAGCGAATCGGTATTGTTGACGCGCTCGGTGCGCGGCAGAAAAGGCATGATCACCGCGATGATCGCGAATACGATCGCGAGATTGCGCAGAATGACGCGGAAGCGCCGCTCGGTCTCCTCGGACGGCGCCCAGGGCAGATCATAGCGCCGGTAGTAAGGCACCAGGCCGGAGGGAACTCGGTTTGCAGGATTCAACGCCGCCATTTAAGTCGCCGCCCGCTCACGTTCGACCACGGCGAAAGACACCTTGCCATACTGCGCTTCGCTGCACGTCAACATGATTTTCTTCAGCACGCTGTAGGGCGTGCTCTTGTCGCCCATGATGGTCACTTCGCGCTTGGCGATGTCGGTCTGCTGCGCGCTGCGGATACTGCGGTCATTTTGCGCCATCAGGGCCGTCTTCAGAGGCGCGAAGAAGGGCCCTTGGTTGGCGACCACTTCCTGGAGCGATCCGACCAGAACACCGTCCACGTAGAGCGAATCCTTGGTGATCATGACCACCACCGCGGCACTCGGCTTGCGCTCCGACAGCGACTGCGGAATCGATATGTTCTTGGTATTCGGCAGAATGTCCACATCGGCCGTATGCGCGAGCAGGAACACGACCAGGATGGTCATCATGTCGATGAACGGGATCAGGGCAAAGTGGCTGCCGCCATGCCGGCGTTGCCGGTGTCGTTTGATGCGATAGGACGTCATGTCGGCGCATCTCCGATGGCGATGTCCGGGAATAATTCCGCTTTGGAGAAAGGCGGCGTCGGGATTTGATAGACGCGAACCGTGTCCATCACCTGCACCAGAACATCGTATGGCACAGCGGGTCCGGGCAATATCGTCGCATCGGTCATCTGCGGAAATTGCGACTTGACCTGGCGGATGAACTCGGAGAGGCGATCCAAGTCGTAGCCGCTGGGAATATTCTCGATGACCTTCAACGGACCCGAATTGCGGTCATTGACCACCAGATCATTGGGCCGAATGATCACTTCGAGCTTCAAACCCTTCGGCAATTCAACAGGAGCGGTGTTGCTGGCCGGAAGGTTCAGCTGAAGGATATTCGTCTTGGAAAACACGGCCGTGAAAATCAGGAAGAACACCAGGATCACCATCATGTCGATCATCGGCACGATGTTCAGATCATCGCGCCCCTGGTGATAGCGGGCGTGATTGCGTCGGACGAGGCGTGCAGCTTTTGACTTCATGCGAGACGACCTAGGATGCTGTCACTTTGATCAGATGCTGCCGCGGGCGGCGGCCGGCGCTCTCACCGACGGCGCCGGTGCCGTCGGTTCATGCGCCTTATCGGTCTGCCGCTCGGTGATCGAGTTGAGGAACTTCACCGAGGCGATTTCCAAACTGTCGATCAGCGAAGTCGTCTTGGATTCGAGAAACATGTGCGAGAGCAGCAGCGTGATGGCGACGAACAAGCCGGACGCGGTGTTGTTCATGGCCACCGAAATCGCCGCGGCCAGCAAGCTGGCCTTCTCGGCGGGGTTGGCAGTTGCCACGGCACTGAATGCACCGATGAGGCCGGTGATCGTGCCGAGCAAGCCGATCAACAGGCCGACGTTTGCCAGCGATGAAAGATAGTGCGTGCGCTTCTCGATTCGCGGAATGACTTCGAGCAGGCTCTCGTCCATGGCCTTTTCGATGTCGTCACGGCGGCGGGCGCTGGCGACGCGCGCCACACCATAGTTCAGGATGGTGGCGATCGAAGCCTTGGAGTTGTGGCACAGGCCCACCACTTGCTTGAAGTTCCCGGCGCTCAACGCCGGTACCAGCGAGTCCCACAGGCTGCGATTACGAATGGTTTCGCGCGTCAGGTACACGTATCGCTCGATGGCGATGGCGACGCCGACCACAAATATCAAAGCCAGCGGGTACAGGAATATCCCGCCGTCCTTGAAGAAATTGACTGCCGAATTCATGAAATTCATCTGCGCGCTC
>DATNKC010000355.1:0-4135 GCA_035603615.1 Steroidobacteraceae bacterium
CCCTGCTGGGGATGCCGGCGGCCCGAGGTCTATTTCACCGGGCGGCAATTCAGAGCGGATCACTCGTGACGCATATGCCCCGGGAGGCAGCGGCGCAGGTTTCGCAGGCCTTCACAGGACACCTCGGCCTGACGCCGGCAACTCTCGATCGAATTCAAGAGCTGCCCTGGACACAAATTCTCGCGGCGCAAACCGCGATCGGCGCGCAGGCGTTTGCACCCATTGTCGAGGATGCACACATTCCCGCGCAGCCCTCGGACCCTCAGGTCGCATCGTTGTCCGAGCACGTGCCGCTGATCATTTCCACCACCCTGGATGATGCCGGCCTGTTCTTTGATCGATTTGCCATGACGGAACAGGAACTCACCGATACCCTGTCGGCAAGCTACGGCGCCAAGGCGGCCTTGCTGCACGCTACATACCGCCAGTACTTTCCGGCCAAGTCGCCTTTCCTTTTGTACGCGCAGATCATTACCGATGCCGGTTTCCGGCGCTTCGCGCATGCGCAGGCCGAGGCAAAGGCGGCGCGTCAGTGTGCCGCGGTTTACACCTATTTATGGGAATGGACTTGCCCCGCGTACGATGGAAAGTTCGGCGCCGCGCATGCCATGGATGTCGCGGCGTCGATGCACAACGAGCGCGATGCCATTTTGGGCAGCGGCTCAGCCGAGGCACGTCGCATGTGCGACGCCTTGGCGTCGGCGCTTCTTGCCTTCGCCAAGACCGGCGATCCGAACAACGCGCAGATTCCCCGGTGGCCGCGCTTCGATGCAACGCAACGATCGACGCTGGTTTTCGACCGCAATACCCGGATAGAGCACGATCCTCACCGCGCACTGCGCGAGGTGTGGTTGGATATGCCGCCGGCCCTCAGCGTCTTAGGCTGAAGCAGTGCCGGGCCCTCACGCGTGACGGAATTGCGCAGCAAATCGGTGTTGGTCACCGGCGCGGACCGCGGCATCGGTAAAAGCATCGCCCTCGCCTTCGCAACGGCCGGCGCCCGCGTTGCAGCGCACGGCCTCATGGAGGCCAACGAGGCGTCACGGTTGATTGCGGAGTTGCAGGCGGGGGGAAGTCCCCAAGCCAAATACTTTGGCGGTGATTTGCGCGACGTCGATCAAATCGACGCCTTGATGACACAGGTGTTCGCATGGGGCCACCTCGATATCCTCGTGAACAACGCGGGTATTCAGCACACCGCGCCGATCACCTCGATCAGCGCCGAGGTGTGGAACGATATTCTCGCGGTCAATCTGTCGGCGGCGTTTCACACCATGCGCCATGCCTTACCGCGGATGGCCGAAGCCCGCTACGGGCGCGTGATCAACATCGCCTCCGTGCATGGCCTGGTAGCCTCTGTCAGCAAAGCGCCCTATGTCGCAGCCAAGTTCGGGCTCATCGGTCTGTCGAAAGTCGCGGCGCTCGAATATGCGCACATCGGCAGCGCCGACACAGGCGGCGTCACCATCAATTGCATCTGCCCTGGCTGGGTGGACACCGCATTGCTCGCGCCACAGATTGCCGAGCGGCGTCAAGAACTAGGGGTGTCGGCTGCGGCGGCCATCGACGCCATGCTGGCGGAAAAGCAGCCCTCGCACCGACTTTCCTCTCCTGCGGAGATTGCCCGTCTGGCGGTGTGGCTTTGCGCTCCCGATGCGCACAACATCACGGGCACCGCCATTCCGGTCGACGGCGGCTGGACCGCGCAGTAGCGTCCGGGACAATTTCAAAAAGCGATGATTCCGTGCCGCAACGCGTAGCGGGTAAGATCCGCGACGCTATGAAGTTGTAACTTGCGTAAGATATTGCGCCGATGCGCCTCCACGGTCGCAACCGCAATACCCATTTGTGCCGCAATCGCGGCGCTTCGCTGACCCTCAGCAATGAGCTTTAACACCTCTTTCTCTCGTTTTCCCAAGGTGTTTGGTTGGGACAACTCGGCGCTCGGTGCGGCATCCTCCCAGAGTGTCATCACCGCGCTCGTGACTTCCGGAGATAGATAGCTCTTGCCGCTCGCCACCGCTCGCAGCGCGTGAATCAACTCGCGTCCGGACGCCGATTTCACCACATAGGCCTTCGCCCCCGCCTTGCTCATCGCGCGCACAAATTGCCGGTCCGTATAGCCGCTCAAGGCGATGATCTTCAATTCAGGATACAGACGCCGAAGCTCGCGCGCGACCTGTTCCCCATTCATCTCCGGCATCGCGATATCGAGAATTAGAATGTCAGGACGCAGACTTTCAATTCGTTCAAAGCACTCCTTGCCGTTGGAGGCCTCCCCTACCAGCTCAAATTCCGATGATTCCGCAATCAAGTGTCCGACCGCTTCGCGAATGAGCGGATGGTCATCGACCAGCATAATCCGGACAGGCTTCATGACCGTTTCAACGGGACCTGAATAACCGCGGTGGTACCGCGATTTCGTTCGCTTTTCAGCTGGAACGAGCCGCCGATGTACGTAATCCGCTCTTTTATCGTCGCAAGTCCCAGGCCTCCGACGGATCCAGATGACTGTGAGGCGGGTATCCCGCTCCCTTGATCGGTCACCGTAACGATCAGTTGATCATTGGCAGATCTTAACGCGATGTGCGCGCTCTTCACCTTGGCGTGGCGAGACACGTTGATCAGAAGTTCGCGCACAGCACGAAAAAGAATCGAAGCGGTAATGGAATCCAGGTGTTTGAGTTTTGCATCGTCGTCCAGCATGACTTCCAAATGATAGGTTTTTCGCATCTCCTCGCTCAGCCATTCGACCGCCGGGAGAAACCCCAATTGTTCCAACACGGGAGGATTCAGCTGCGCGGTCAAGCTGCGCATTTCCCGCACCACACCCTCGAGCAGCTGCGCGACTTCATTCAAGGCCGGATGCAGAGGGGTTGCCTTTTCCGAACTTCGCAGAGCGTCGAGCTTGATCGTGGCGGCGTTCAACTCCTGTCCCAATCCATCATGCAGGTCGCGCGCAATCGATTGCCGCTCCCGCACTTCGGCGAGCGCCAGTTCACGCGAAAGACGACCGAGTTCCTCTGTGCGCTCAACTACGCGCCTCTCGAGGTGCGCATTGGCGGCAACCTTCGCCTCGATCTGCTCTTGTGCCGCTCGCTTGGCCTCCGTGATGTCGGCGAAGGTGATCACGACGCCGGCGATCTGGTTTCCCTCGGCGCGATACGGGACGATACGTCGAAGGTACGCCCCTTTATAGTCGAGCTCCTGGGATTGCGGTGCCTGCGTTTGCAACACGGTCTGTGCCTGCCCGATCAAGGTGGAATCGATAGCCCCTAAACTCAAGTCCGCGATCGGTCGCCCGATATCGCTTGGCAGCAAATTGAATAGGCGATGAGCGGCGGGAGTGAACCACTTGATGCGAAACGCGCGGTCGAGACACAGGGTAGCGACTTCATTGGAGGCGAGTAGATTTCGCAGATCCGCATTGGCAATCTCCAGCTCGCTCACTTTGCTTTGCAGCTGCGCGTTGACTGTATTGAGCTCCTCATTGACGGACTGCAGTTCCTCTTTGGAGCTTTCCAGCTCCTCATTCATCGATTGCAGCTCTTCATTGATCGACATCGTCTCTTCGTGGGATGCGCGCAACTCCTCGTTCGATGTCTTCAATTGACCAACCGCGTTCTGCAGATCCTGTTGCGCGGCGTGTAACTCTCGTTGCAATTTACTTCGCGGCAGGCGGGACGGGCCATTCACAAGCACCGCGGCGTGCGGGAAGCGCTCGATTAAGGCGTTGCGCGCGAGATTGGCGTGCAGGGCCGCACGTCCCGTTTCCAGGACCTTCGGTTCGCGGCTCGATGCCGGCGCGCGAGACTTGATGGCCCCTGCCTGCCAGGAGATTCGAGCGCGGGGTGTGGTACCGACTCGCTGATAGATGTGCCATTTCTGCGAGAGGCTCTTGAAGAGGTTTTCGTGGACACCGACCGTTTCGGCGCCTCCCAAGAACAGATAGCCATTCGGGAGCAACGCGAAATGGCAGAGCAACAAGATGCGTTCTTGGGTCGCCGGTTCAATATAGATCAGCAGATTGCGGCACGTGACGAGATCAAGGCGCGAAAATGGCGGGTCGACCAACAAGTCGTGTGCACCGAAGATGACGCTCTCGCGCACCTGCGGAATGACCTCGTAGTGCTGG
>DATNKC010000356.1:0-5923 GCA_035603615.1 Steroidobacteraceae bacterium
GCATACCACTCATCGATGTTGCGGGTCGGTCCGATCACGCGGAAGGCGCGCGGCGAGTGGGGATCGGAAGCGACTTGCTTGCGCACATAGTCCTCGCGAACCTTGCCGCGCCAAGCTTGCGCCCAGCCGAGAAACACGCGCTGATCGCCGGTGAATCCGTCAATCACCGGCGCAGCCGCACCCTTCAGTGAGCGGTGATACGCCTCCAATGCCACGTTCAACCCGCCAAGGTCTGCGATATTTTCGCCCATGGTCAGATCGCCATTGATGTGCGCACCGGGAACCGGCTCATAGCTCGAGTATTGCGCCCCCAGTTTCTTCGCTCTCGCCTCAAAAGCCGCGGCGTCAGCCGCTGTCCACCAGTCGCGCAATTGTCCCGAGGAGTCGAGCTTGCGTCCTTCGTCGTCGAAACCGTGCGTCAATTCGTGCCCGATCACCCCGCCGATCGCGCCGTAGTTGATGGCCGGATCGGCCGCGGCATCGAATATCGGCGGCTGCAGAATGCCGGCGGGAAAAACGATGTCGCGCAGGGAGCCGTTGTAGGCATCATTGGTCTGCGGAGTCATGCTCCAGTCGGTGCGGTCCACGGGACCATTGAGCCGCGATAAGTAAAAATGCCAGTCCGCTTCGGCCGCGCGGCGCACGTCGCCGAGCAAATCATCGGAGCGAATCAGCACCGCGGAGTAATCGCGCGGATGATCGGGATAGCCAACCTTGATTTGATAGGTATCGAGTTTTTTTAGCGCCTCGGCTTTGGTGGCCGGCGTCATCCAATCCAGACGCTCCAAGCGCGCCCGCATGGCGGCCTTGACGTTCGCCACCAGTGCTTCAATTTTGGCCTTGGCGGCGGGAGGAAAATAGCGCGCGGTATACAACTGCCCCACGCCGAAACCTAAGTTTCCGAAGCAATCGACGCGATCACCGGTGCAATCCTCGCCGCTTACGGCGTGAATCGCTCTCTTCCATCGCACCGGCTCAACCAGCTGGCCGGAAAGAATCTTGTCGCGGAACCCGGACCGAGCGGTGGAGAAGGGCTTCGAAAGATAAAATGCGGCGTTGTCGGCGACCGAGAATGCCTGCCAGGCTTTCAACACATCGAGCGGCGCCGATTGGTACACGGCGCCGATCCGCACGAAGGCGGATTTCTCCGCCACAATGACGCGATCTAGGTTGCCAAGCCCCGCTCCCGTGAGGAACCGAGACCACGCAAAGCCGGGCGTGAGAGCGGCAAGATCCGGCGTCTGGATCGGATTGTAGATTTTATCGACATCGCGCTGCTCTGTCTTGGTCCAGCTCGCGGCGGCGATCTTGGTTTCGAAGTCAACCACGCCGGCGGCACTGGCCTGCGATGCGGGCCAGCCGATGAGTTCTAAAAGTTCAGCGACATAGGCCTGATAGGCCGCCTTCTGCTTGGCGAATGATGGCTGCAGATAATAATCGCGGTCCGGGAGACCCAGCCCTGCCTGAGTTGCATAGAGCGCGTAGCGCTTGACGTCTTTGAGATCGACGTCAGTTCCGAGCGTGAAAATCGTCGCGAAGAAATCGCTGTTGTTGCGGCCCATCAATTCGGTGATGTCATCGCGGCCGGAAGCGCCGCGAATGGCCGCAAGTTCCGCGGCTATCGGCTCTGCGCCCAGCTTGTCGACTCGCGCCTCGTCCATGAACGCCTTGTAGAAGGCGCCGACCTTCCCTTCCAAATCCCTGGGTTCTTGCGAAGCTGTAGCCGCCCCCTTGTCCATGAGTTCATGCAAGCGCGCTTCTGTGCGATCGGTCATGAGATATCGAAGCGACGCCATGGGCTTGTCGGCAGGGATTTGCGTGCGCGCAAGCCACGCGCCCGACGCGTAGCGATTGAAGTCATTGCCGGGCAGGACCTGCTTATCCATGGCGCTCAGGTCCAATCCCCACGCGCCGAATTGCGGCTTGTCGGAGGTTTGCGCATCGCCGGCGCCCGCCATCGACCATGCGAGCGCGAAGCAAGCCGCAGCCACTGATTTGGAAAGCATTTTCATCCCCGGCAAGCCAGCCCGGCCCCGATTATAGGGCACGGGCCACGGCCCCGCGCGCTACTGAAGAAGATATCGGTTCAGGTACGCATCGGTGGCTTTGAACAATGCTATCCAGGATGAGTAGTGGGCGAGGTCGTGAATTTCGTTGGGCATCATGATGACCTCATGATCGATGTGATGCAGACGCAGGTCCTGAATCAATTCCACCGATTGCTGCAACGGTACATTCCGATCGTCGTCTGCCTGGACGACCAGAACCGGGGAATGCCATTGATCGATGGTCGCGACAGGTGATGAATCGAAGCCGCGTCGCGTGGCCTCCCCGGGCTCTACCGGCGCGCCAAGCGATGCGAGCATCGAGTCCCAGTTGTACACGCCCGCGTAGTCCACACCGACCGCGATGTCTTTGGATGCGCGTGCCAACGCCAAGGCGGTCATGAGGCCGCCATAACTGCCGCCCCAGACGCCGATCTTGCGCGCATCGACATCCTTCCTTCCCTGCAGATAGGTCACCGTACCCAGAATATCGTTCGTTTCGCTGCCGCCGTCCGGACCAAAGTTATTGGCCTCGCGATAATCCAGGCCGTAACCGATACCGCCGCGATAGTTGACCGATATGACGATGTATCCTTCTGAGACCAAGCGCTGATTGAGCGCGTACATCCAGTTGTAGGCGCCCATGGGATTGAAGCCCAGCAGCATCTGGCGGCGAGGGCCGCCGTGATAAAACATGATCGCGGGATGCGGTTTCGTCCCCGCATCACGCGGCAGGAACAGCTGAGCGTGCACCGGTTGTCCGTCCTTTGCCGCATAGGTCACCGCTTCGGGTGTCACCAATTTCGCAGAGGGAAATGCTGCCGACCCTTCCGGGACCAGCAGCTGCCAGCGCCCGGGCGCGGCCAACATCACCGGCTGCAGCGGTTTGATTGCATCGCTTTGCAGCGCGAAAATCGTGCCGTCGCCGCTGATCTGCGGGTAATCTTCGATCGCATGGTCTTTACTCGCCAGGGTCGGTTTGCCGCCCTTGAAGTCGACGGTCCATACATGCATCCGATCGATCTCCTCATTCGAGGAGTAGACCAACCGGCGCCGATCGGGACTCAAGACCATGTGCACGACTTCAAATTGGCCCTGAGTGATCGATCGCGGCGCGCCGCCGCGGACAGGGATGGTGTAAAGCTGCAGCCAGCCGGTCTTCTCCCAAGGAAACACCAGCTCGTCGTTCGAATTCCAGAGTAAATTTTTCTGCGCCAGCGTGGGCGCAAAAGCGCTGCCGACGCCGCCGTCCGCCACCCAAACTCGCCGGCCCGCGCCGCTCGCGGCATCGGCAACCCAAATGGACCAAGGTTGACCCGCACGATGCGAGACAAAGCCCGGATTTTTCTCTGAAGGGATGCGAATGAACGCGACTTCCTTGCCGGCGGCAGAAAATACCGGCGAAGTGTCGTGATCGAGACTCGGGCTCAACCAGGTGATGGTTCGCGCGGCAAAATCGTACACACCCACCAAGGAGTGCTCCTTGCGTCCGCTCACAAATGCCAGCTTCTGGCCGTCGGGCGAAAAAGTCATGGATGCGATGCGGCCTTGATCGACGATCAGCGGCGTTGGAGCGGCGCCCGTGGCGTCAGCCGTCATGATCTTGCCTTTATCCGCAAACACCAAGCGAGTGCCGTCCGGCGAAAAACTCGGCGAGTGGCCCCCGCCCACCTTGCGCGGCGCGCCGCCCGCGGTCGCTATGACCCAGACTTCTTTAGGCGCAGGACCCTCGGGCGAATTGTTGACGTTGGCGGGCTGATCGTCTTCGATGGATCCGCCGCGAACATAGGCGACCTGAGTCTCGTCCGCCGACCATGCCAAATCGCCGATATCGAATCCATCATCCAATGTGTACGGGGTGATCTGCCGCGCGTGAGCGCCTTGCGCCACCCAAATATTCCGGCAGCCTTTGGTATCGAACACCCACGCAACGGCATTCCCCTTTGCGGAGGCCACTAAACTCGATGGATAAGGCGCCTGCATGACTTCTTCGATGGGAACCGGCGTCGCAAGCGGCGCCGCAAATGCCAGTTGCGTCATAAATGCAGCCGTCGTCAAGCTGCCCAGTAGAAAACGCGTGGAGATGTGCATTGCGAATGTTCCTTGGCTAATTCGTGTGCTTCGCCGCGGCGGCGATGTCGACCAGGATGGCGGAGGGATACTGAAGGCTGTGATACACGGTGTGCGTTTGGGCTTTGAAGTCGGCCGCCTGGGCGCTGAATATGCTCGCTTCGAAAGTCTGGGGATTGCGATCGATCAACGGGAACCAAGTGCTCTGCACCTGCACGGCAATGCGATGACCTTTCTTGAATACGTGCGACGCGGAATGCAGGTCGACCGAATATTCGAGCACCTTATCCGCAACCAGTGCCGTGGGATGTTCGAACCCTGAACGAAAGCGCCCGCGGTAAACGTCGTTGGCGATCATCAGTTGCCGGCTGCGCAGGGCCGGCGCGGCGTCATCGGCGGGATAGACGTCGATGAGTTTGACCACCCAATCCGCGTCGGTGCCGGTGGTGCTGGCATACAGCTGGGCGGCGACATTGCCGCGGATCGTCACGTCGTTTTGCAGTACATCCGTCTGCCAAGACAGGACATCGGCACGTTTCGCAAACGGCGCTTGATCATCGGCGAGCCACACGGTCCAAGCCCCGTCCGCGGAAAATGTCGTGGCGATCGGCCGCGTGCGATAGGGAACGGGATTCGCCGGATCCGACACATAGTGATCGGTCTTGCTATCGGCTGCAGCCGGCGGGTCAAAGGACAGCTTGCCGTCGGGATGCAAGTAGAGCCGCTTTTTAGATATGCCTTCTCGTGGCGGCCAGGCGTCGAAGCGCTGCCACTCATTGCTGCCCGTCTCAAAGATAAACGCGCCGGGTTGGTCGAGCTTGCCCTCGCCTTTCAGCCAAAACTTAAACCACGGCGTCTCCATGTTCGCGCGGAAGTAGCTGCCGGTGTCGGACCCAAAATCCAGCGGGCCGTATTTATTGCCGGCGTCTCGCGCCCAACCGCCGTGATTCCAGGGACCGATGACCAGGTAGTTGCGATGCTGCGGATCGTGCTGTTGCTGGCGCTTATAAATCGTGACCGGTCCGTAGAAGTCCTCCTGATCCCACCAACCGGCGACGATGAGATTGGGAGTCTTCACCGTTGCCGGCATCACGGCCGAAGTCACGGCCGAGCGCCAGAATGCGTCGTAGTTCGGGTGCGCGACGAAGTTCTGCCAGGAAGGCAGCCGGCTGCCTAGGGCGCGCTGATCCAGACTCGCAAGATCATCTTGTTTCAAGTACCAGGAATAGGGATCTTCCTTCTTGAAGTCGAATGCGTTGAGCGTTCGCCCGTCCGTCTCCAGTGCCGCCGCGTACTCCCAGGCGTACTGCAAGCGGAAGGCGCCGTTGTGATGGAAGTCATCGCCGATGAACATATCCTCGGGAGAGGCTTGTACGGAAACCGCTTTCAACGCCGGGTGCGCACCCACCGTGGCCATTGCCGTGGTCCAGCCAAGATAGGACACGCCAAAGACTCCCACCTTGCCGTTATTATTCGGCAGCGATTTGATCAACCAACTGATGCTGTCGTAGGTATCGGTGGACTCATCCACGCCATCCTTGGCTGTGGTCTTCGGGCGCAGCATCACGAACTCGCCCGCGGAGCCGAATCGGCCGCGGATGTCCTCGAGCACAAAGATAAAACCCTCTTGCGCCAGCTCTTTGAATTCCGCGTCCATCGATCGCTTGACCTTGCTCAAGCCAAAGCCGTAAGGAGACCGCTGCATCAGGATGGGAAGCTTGGAGGTGTCGCCGCGCGGCCGCCAGATTTCGGCGTGCAGCTTGACGCCATCGCGCATCGGAATCATGACATCGCTGCCGACGTAATTG
>DATNKC010000357.1:0-5793 GCA_035603615.1 Steroidobacteraceae bacterium
GCCAGACCAATCACCGTGGCGATGGGCGCCAGCGTAATGTAGCGCTTCGAAAAGTTTAAGCGGATGCCGATCGTTTCCTGGCCGCGCCACTGTCCTTTGCAAATGATGCCGGTGTCGGGGATGGAGGCCGCGTCCGAACCCGCACGCGGCCCGGTGAGCGCAAAGCAGGGCACGTCATCGCCGCGCGCGAGCCGCGGCAAGTAGTGATTCTTTTGCTCCTCGGTCCCGTAGTGCAGCAGCAGTTCCGCCGGTCCCAACGAGTTCGGCACCGCGATGGTCGAGGAAGCCGTGGCCGAGCGCGACGCGATTTTGATCAGCACGCAGGAGTGCGCATAGGCCGAGAATTCCAGGCCGCCATAGTGCTTCGGAATGATCATCGCGAAGAAGCCGCTCGACTTGATGAAGGCCCACACCGCCGCGGGCAGGTCCGCGCGCCGATGGGTGATATCCCAATCATCGAGCATCGCGCACAGCGTCTCGCAGGGGCCGTCGAGAAATGCCTGCTCGGCGCTCGTCAGCACCGGCGGCTTTGCCGACATGAGCTTTTGCCAGTTCGGGCCGCCGGTGAATAATTCGCCGTCCCACCAGACGGTGCCCGCATCCAGCGCCTCGCGCTCCGTCGAGGACATGGCCGGAAGCAGCTTGAGGTATTTCTTCATGAAGGGCCGCGTCAACAGGCGAATCCGCAGCGGCCGGACATTGAACAGAAACAGGAGCGCGAAAGGCACGGAAAGCGCCGCCTTCCACCCAGTGGGAGCGGCCCCGAGTGCCCAATACACCGCGAGCAACACCAGCAGAACGCCGGTACTCACCGCGAGACCGGCGCGCCGATAGGCAAGAATGCAAATAGCGCCCACGAACAACACCAGCCAGCCAACGACGATCGTGGCCTCAAGCAGGAGGTCAGGCATT
The DNA here is from genome assembly GCA_035603615.1 of Steroidobacteraceae bacterium. GTDB lineage: Bacteria > Pseudomonadota > Gammaproteobacteria > Steroidobacterales > Steroidobacteraceae > Bog-1198. Next base: position 913 of record DATNKC010000357.1, read on the forward strand.
GCTCGCCCCTTTTTTTAGATCAGATCTTTGACGCCGTCGCGCTCTTCCAGCAACTCGCGCTGCGTCGCCTGCATTTTTTCGCGGCTGAAATCGTTGATATCCAATCCCTGGACAATGCTGTACTCGCCGCCCTTGCAGGCAACGGGATAGGAATAGACGATCCCCTCGGGTATTCCATAGCTGCCGTCGGACGGCACTCCCATGCTCACCCAATTGCCCGCCGGTGTGCCGAGCATCCAGTCATGCACATGATCGATCGCCGCCGCCGCGGCGGATGCCGCGGAGGAAGTGCCGCGCGCCTTGATGATGGCGGCGCCGCGCTGCTGCACGGTGGGAATAAAACTGTCCTTGAACCAGGTTTGATCCACCAACGAGAGGGCCGGCTTGCCGTCGACCGTGGCGTGGTGCAGATCCGGATACTGAGTTGCCGAGTGGTTGCCCCAGATAATGACTTTCTTGACGGAGGTCAAGGCAGCACCGGTTTTTTCTGTGAGCTGCGCGAGGCCGCGGTTGTGATCGAGACGCGTCATCGCCGTGAAGCGGTTGCGAGGCAGCGAAGGAGCGTTGCGTTGGGCGATGAGCGAATTGGTGTTGGCCGGGTTGCCCACCACGAGAACGCGCACATCGCGGCTTGCCACCGCCTCCAGCGCCTTGCCTTGCGCTGAGAAGATTTTGGCGTTTTCCAACAAGAGATCCTTGCGCTCCATGCCCGGACCGCGCGGCCGGGCACCCACCAGCATCGCAAAATTACAATCCTTGAAGCCCACGTTGGCATCGGAGGTCGCCGTGACCTTGTTCAAGGTGGCAAAGGCGCAGTCATTCAATTCCATCACCACGCCCTGGACCGCGGCAGCCGCCGCCGGGATTTCCAGGAGATTCAAATTGATCGGCTGGTCGGCGCCGAGCATTTGGCCTGACGCTACGCGAAATGCGAGCGCATACCCGATATTGCCGGCGGCGCCCGTGATGGTGATGGTGAGTGGCTTCTTCATGACGAGCTCCAGCGCGAAAACCAACAATGGTATCCGAAATGGCCCCGGATCGTCATTGACGGATGGCCAGCGGCATTTGGGTCGCCTTACTTAAGCGTACGCCGAGCAGTTGTGCAACCGTGGGCGCGATTTGCCGCATGTCGATCAGCCCTAAGTCGCGCCCGCGGGCAATGCCGGGACCTTCGATGAAAAAAGCCGCGCGCATTTCGGGATATTCCGGCGAGAACCCGTGGCTGCCCGCAGTGCCCTGAACCTCGCTCAAGAGAGGGCTGGTGGCGTCGGCGAGCGCGTAGTAGCCGAGTTTCATGACGATCAGAAACGATGCGTCGGGAAATGCTCCGCGCTGCCGGACGGCGTCGCGCTCCAGCACCTCGGCGATGCCGTTGCTGGGATCCGCCTTCATGGCTTGCAGCAGATCGCGCACCTGAGCTCGAGTTTGCGAATCATCAGGATCGTGCAGCATCACGGCCGCCATTCCGGCGCCGGACCAGGGCTGCGCCTTCCACGAGCCGCCGCTCTGGAGTAACCCCGCACGCAAAAACGGCTGCATGACATTTACTTTGTGAGTGATCTGCACGAAGCCGTGATCCGACACCACCAAGGCGATGGCTTTGGGGTCGTTGGCGCGGGACGCGGCAAAGAGTTGTGCGAGTTGAGCATCGATCACCTCGAGGTCCGCATTGGCCTCCGGGCTGAACGGACCATGCCCGTGTTGCTCCTCGTCGAGGGAACTCAGGTGAATGGTCATGAACTTGGGTTTCTGGTTCTTCAGGATATCCAAGGCATAGCGGGTTTTGATTTCATCGCCGGGCGGGCTCGGATCATTTCCCCGCATGTAGGGACCCAGACGCGCCTGCATCTTTTGCAGCAGGTCTTCGGGACGCGAGAGCGCCGCCGCCAGCAAGGCATCGGACGGATCGACATCCGTCAAGCGCGCCACTCGCCAATACTCCGGGATGAGAAAATCCACCGCCGTGGCGCCCACACTCACGGGCCAGCCGATGCTCGCGGTGGATAACCCAGCCTCATGCGCAGCCTGCCACAGCGTCGGCACGCGAATCTGTTGCGCATACCAATACCAGGCGTACGCGAAAGTGTTTTTGGGATCGAATTCCAGGTTGTTGTAGATGCCGTGTTCGGCGGGCGCCACGCCAGTCAACAGCGTCGTATGGCTTGGATAGGTGACCGTCGGCCACACGCCGGTCACGCCGCGGGCATACGCACCCCCTCGCATCAGGCTGCGCAAAAAGGGAATCTTGAGACCGTGCGCATCGGCATCCAGGACGTATTCCGGCTTCAGTCCGTCGACGGAAATCATGAGCACCGGAACGGCGGCCGCGCGCCCGGCGGCGGCAATCGCCAGTAAAAATAGGGTCAGCGCCGGCAGGGCGCGCAGCGAGCAAGCGCGGGGGTGAATCACTTCGGGAATATCACTCGCTGATGGGAATGATGTAGTCGGGATAGGCGCTGCGAAAGCGGCGCATTTCCACTTCCGCCTCGTTGCTGCGGCCGGCGCGGCGCAATGCATCGATATCTTCGAGCCAAAGCACCGGGTTGCGCTCGCGCACGGACGCGGGCGTTGCGCGCGGCGGCTCGCTATTGAAAATGCGCACGCGCACCACGTGCGGTTTGTCATCGGGTTTTTTAACTTGCGGACCGAAGACCATCGCCAGCACCAGCGCGAGCGACAAAAAGACACTCGCTGCGAAGGCAAGCGGCGCCAGGCTTTGCGGCTTGAACGGCGTCTTGGACTTCAAGGAACCCGCGGCACTCAGCACCAATCGATCGAGTTCGTGCGGCGGTACGGGCGAGGAGTCGCGCTTGTACTGATACGAGACGTCGCTGCCGCCGCGCAGATAATCGTCGAGTTCATCGGGCATGGGTTCGTCAGGCATAAGTTCGAAGCCGCAGCGCTTCCGGCTCCTGCATCGGGCGCAGTGAGTTCTTCAATTTTCGAACCGCGTAGCGCAAGCGGCTCTTTGCCGTCTCAACCGGCACGTCGGTAATGCGCGCAATCTCCTCGACGTTCAATCCAGTCTCCTCGCGCAGCAGAAACGCCTCGCGCTGCTCCTGCGGAAGCGCGGCGACCGCGGCGAGCACGGCGGATTGTTGTTCGACGAATTCGGCGACTCGGTCCGGGCGCTGATGTTCGGGAACCTCGGCTTCCAGCAATGACGCCTCGGCGTCGTGCGCCGGCATCACACGGCGCAAATTCAAATCGCGCCGGAAATAATCGATCGCGCAATTGTGTGCAATGTGAAACAAGAACGTCGCGAATTTCGCGCGAGGTTCGTAGCGCGCACGGGTCGCGATCAGATGCGACCAAACTTCTTGAAACAAATCCGCCGCGGCGCAGGCGTGGCGCACATGGCGCAAAAGATATCGATACAAAGGACCTTTGTAGTGAGCATAGAGCGCGGCAAAGGCGGCCGCGTCACCGTCTCGGTAACGCAGCATCAGCCCCGCGTCATCGTCTTCTAAGTCCATCGTCTCCGCAGCATACGTGGCGTGATCCTCCGCGGCAAAGCCAACGGAATGCGCGCGATCGCCATCGGGAATGGCGCAATTATTTTTGAGCAGATTTCGACCTCTTTGGATATTGGCTTAAAAAACAACAGCTTAGATGCAAAAATATTTTTCAAAAGGTGCTTGCATGTAGTGGTGTTGTATATTACTATATCACCAAGTCACCGAAACACCTTCGATGACGGGAAGAAGACCGGAAACTTTGATAGGAGACGATCATGAACACCTCAATCTCAACCAAGCTGACAGCCCTTGCTCTCGCGCTGGTATTCAACACCGCCATCATGGGTGGCATGGCCTACCTGTTCAATGCGCAGCTGCAGCAGCCGACGGCAGTGGCCTCTCTGGCGAGCACCGTGTCGAACACTGCGAACGACGTGGCCTGAGCCTGTAGAAGCTCGGCGCTCTGGTAGATTACCGTGCTACATGTCCCCCACACGCGGGGTCGGCACATCGAGCGAGAAATGGACCCGAACTGGAACGACAACCAACCTATCTATCGCCAACTGCGCGATCGAATGGTGGCCCTGATCCTAGAGGGCGCGCTGAAGGAGGGTGACCCGTTGCCCTCCGTAAGGGCCGTGGCTGCCGACTACCGGCTCAATCCGCTGACCGTGCTGAAAGGCTATCAGCAGTTGGTCGATGAAAACCTGGTCGAAAAACGCCGAGGCCGCGGCATGTATGTCAGCGAGGGCGCCCGGCGGCTACTCCTGGCGGGCGAACGCGAGCGCTTCTTACATGAAGACTGGCCGCAGATTCTCGCCGTCATCAACCGGCTGGGATTTTCGTCAGAAGAACTTTTTGCGCAAACACCCGCGCTTACTCACCCGGCACCGCCGCCCCGCGGCAGCGATGCCAAAGAAGAATGAGACCTACTATGGCTGCGCTCATCGAAGCTCGAGACCTGACGAAGAAATACGGCGCCCACGTTGCGCTGGATCGCGCCAACCTCAAAGTCGAGGCAGGCCGCATCGTCGGACTCATCGGTCCCAACGGCGCCGGCAAAACCAGCGCTCTACGCGCCATTTTGGGCCTCACCCATTACGAAGGTCAGCTGACGGTTTTGGGCCGCGAACCGTTTCGCGAGCGCACACAACTCATGAACGAATGTTGCTTCATCGCCGACGTGGCGGTGCTGCCCTCGTGGTTGCGCGTCGACCAGGCCATCGATTTCGTGGCCGGTGTGCATCCTCGGTTCCGCCGCGATCGCGCCAGCGCATTTCTGGCCAAAACCCAGATCACCGGCAAACGCCGGATGCGGGAATTGTCCAAGGGAATGAAAACCCAAGTGCACCTGGCGCTGACCATGGCCATCGATGCGAAGCTCTTGGTATTGGACGAACCGACCTTGGGGTTGGACATC
>DATNKC010000358.1:0-5128 GCA_035603615.1 Steroidobacteraceae bacterium
GCTACTTAGCCTTTGCCCCTCGACAAGTACTCGCCGGTGCGCGTATCGATGCGCAGTACCTCACCCTCATTGATGAAAAGCGGCACGCGCACCATGGCGCCGGTTTCCAGCTTCGCGGGCTTTGAGCCGCCGGTCGCGGTATCGCCGCGCACGCCCGGGTCGGTCTCGATGACTTTAAGCTCCATGTGCGGCGGCGGCGTCACCACCAGCGGCACGCCGTTCCACAGCGTCACCACGCAAATCGTGCCGTCCTTGAGCCATTGCGCGCCTTCGCCCACCGCCTGTTTGGAGGCCGTAAGCTGTTCAAAGGTGTCGGGCACCATGAAGTGGAAAAAATCTCCGTCGCTGTACAGATACTGCATATCCGTGTCGACCACGTCGGCCGCTTCCACCGTGTCCCCGGATTTCCAGGTGCGTTCGATCGTGCGGCCGGTCTTCAGGTTGCGGACTCGCACCCGGTTGAAGGCCTGACCTTTGCCGGGCTTGACCATTTCGTTCTCGACAATGGCGTACGGGTCGCCGTCGATGAGAATTTTCAGACCGGCCTTGAATTCGTTCGTGCTGTAGTTAGCCATCGACGGCCTCGCGTTGAAGGGCGCGTATCATAGCCGCACTCGCGGATTGTGGCCAGATATAGGCAGGGGGCTTGACGCCTGTCCCAGAATGGTCAAATTCTAAGATGTTACACTTTGGGCCAATTTACGAGGATTTCCGGTGAACGAACAGGGTGCAGTTCCAATGATCGTGATGGCGAGGTCGCAGGACCACGTCGAAGCGATCAATAGCACTCTGCGCAAAGCAGGTCATCCGGTTCACTGCACCTGGCTATCCGACGCCAGCGACCTGGGCGACGCCTTGACGCAGCTCAATCCCGAAATGCTGATTGCCTTCACCGATGAACTCAGCGTGGACCTGGCTTCCATCATGAAGGTGAAGCAGCAGAATGCGCCGGGCATGCCGGTGCTCATCGTTCGCGAGACGGTCGATGAGGCGGCGATCGCGGACGCCATGCGGCTGGGCTGCCAGGACGTGGTCACGCTGGCGAATCGCAGCCGATTGCAGGCCGTCGCTTCCCGCGAGCTGCGCGCTCACCGTTTGGAGCGCGCGCTGTCGAGCACCCTGTCATCGGCGCGCGAATATCGCGAGCAGCTGCAAAACTTTCTCGAAGGTTCCGCCGATGCCATCACGCATGTGCAGGAAGGCATCATCGTGGACGCCAACCGCGCCTGGGTCGAGCTGTTCGGCTACTCCGAGAACGACGCCCTCAATGGCTCGCCGATCATGGATTTGTTCGAACAAGAGACGCACCCCGCCCTCAAAGGGGCGCTGGTCGCGTGCCTGCAAGGCAAGTGGAGCGACCACGGCCTGAAGGTGCAGGCGTTGCTCTCGGACGGCTCGACGCTCGCGCTGGAATTGACGCTGACGCGGGCGGACTACGAGAACGAGCCCGCGGTGCGCATCGCCATCGCGGCGCTGCAAAAGAAAGACCGCGATCTGGAAGTGCAGCTTGCCGACGCGGTCAAGAACGACGCCACCACGCAGTTCCTGCAGCAGCGATACGTGATCGCCGCGATGCGCGAGCGCGCGGCGCAGCACATGAAGGGCGGCGTGCGCCAGATCGCGCACTTGAAGCTCGACCGATTCATCGACATTCAGCATGCCATTGGGGTTGTCGCCAGCGAAGATTTCATGGCGCAGCTGGCTGACTTGCTGCGCTCGCAACTCACGGCCAAGGACCTATGCGGCCGATTCGGCGGCAACGGCATCTTGGTGATGCTGGAGCGCGGTACGGCCAAGGACGTGGAAACCTGGGCCGAGAATGTGGTCAAACGCGTGCACGATCATGTCTTCGTACTCGAGGACAAAACGCTCTCCGCCACGGCCACGGTCGGCCTGGGGCTCTTGCCGCCCACCAATCCCGACATCTCCGCCGCGATCACCGATGCCGTCAGCGCCACACGGCGCGGGCGAGAACTGGGCGGCAATCAGATGTACGTGGTGGACAAGGCCGACACGGACACTCGAGTCCAGGCCTACGACAAAATCTGGGTGAAGCACATCAAGAGCGCCTTGATGGAGAATCGCTTCCGCCTGGTGCAGCAGCCGATTGCGAGCCTCCTCGGCGAGGACAAGGGCATGTTCGACGTGCTGGTGCGCATGTTGGACGAACAGGGCAATGAGGTGCTGCCCGCCGAGTTCATGGCGGCCGCGGAACGCAACGACTTGATGAAGAATATCGATCGCTGGGTGGTCGGCGCATCCATGTCATTCGCGGCCAACCGTAAGGCCGCCTGTATTTTCGTGCGCCTGTCGAAGGACACGGTGCTCGATAAAAGCGTGCTGGCCTGGCTCGATCAGCAGCTGAAGTCGCTGAAGATCGAGCCCAAGCGTCTGTGCATGCAGGTCACCGAGGAGCTCGCGAATCAGTATGTGCGGCAGTCGAAAGAGCTGGCGGAGAATTTGCGCAAACTCGGCTTCCGTTTCGCTCTGGAGCATTTCGGCACGGGGCGCGATCCGCTCAAGTTGCTCAACGACATCGAGATGAATTTCATCAAGATCGACGGCTCCCTGATGCAAGGCCTATCAACCAACCAAATCCAGCAACAGCGCGTGAAGGGTTTGGTCGAGGCCGCGAAGCGCAAGGGCATCGAAACGGTGGCCGAACGCGTTGAAGACGCCAACACCATGGCAGTACTGTGGCAGCTGGGCATTGAATTCATTCAGGGCTACTTCGTGAATGCGCCTGAGGATGTCACGATGTCGGGCGAGCGGTAGCCTTCACGCCGGCGCGACTTCGAGCCGATCGACTTGTTTGTAGGCGCGCGAGAATCGCTGCCGGCGCTGACCCTTTTTATCCTGGAACTGCCTCAGCTCCTCGAATTTGAGCTTCATTGGCGCGCTGTTGCCGCTGTAAATGGTCAGGACTTCGCCGGGCGCAACCACCGCCATGGCCACGAGATATTCGTCGCGCTCGGCGGATTTCTTGCCCGGGATGCCATAAAGATTCTGGCCCTTGCCGGCCGTCATTTCTTCGATTTGGTTTACCGGCAGGGCCAGCGCCTCGCCGTCGTTGTTGACGAAAATCGCGAGCGCTTCCTTGTTGCCCAGGGGCTGGGCCGGCAGCACCATGGCATTTTCCGGGACCTTGAGCACCGACTTGCCCTTCTTGTTGCGGGCGTAAATTTCCTTCAGGCGCACCGCGAAGCCGTAGCCCGCATCGCTCGCCACAAGCCATAAGTCGTCCGGTTCGCCGATCAGGACCGCGGCAAACGTGGCGCCGTCGGGCGGGTCCACCGTGCCGGACAGCGGCTCACCGTAACCGCGCGCGGCCGGCAGCTGGTGGGCATCCAAGCTGTAGGCACGGCCGGTGGAATCGATGAACACCGCCTGCTGAAGATTACGGCCCTTCGCGGATGCCTGGTATTCATCGCCGCTCTTGTAGCTCAGCGAACGCACATCGATATCGTGACCCTTGGCCGCGCGCACCCAGCCCAGGCGCGACAGCACCACGGTGGTCGGTTCGCTGGTCAACAGTTCCGTTTCGGAAATGGCCTGCGCCGCCTCGCGCTCCACCAGACGGGTGCGCCGCTCATCGCCGAACTCCTCCGCGTCGCTGATCAGCTCCTCACGCACGAGCTTGGTGAGCCGCGCCTTGCTCTTGAGGATCTTTTCGATCTCATCGCGCTCCTCCGCAAGCTTCTTCTGCTCGTCGCGGATTTTCATTTCCTCGAGGCGTGCGAGCTGGCGCAGCTTGGTGTCGAGGATGTACTCCGCCTGTTCGTCGCTGAGCTTGAAGCGCTTGATCAGTTTAGGCTTGGGCTCCTCCTCGGTGCGCACGATGCGGATGACTTCATCGAGATTCAAAAACGCAATCAACATGCCGTCGAGGATGTGCAGCCGCGCGATCAGTTTCGCCAGGCGATGATTCAGCCGGCGCGTCACCGTCGATTTGCGAAAGCTCAGCCACTCCAGCAGCAATTCCTTGAGGCCCATGACGCGCGGACGCCCGTCGAGCGCAATGACATTGAGGTTCACCCGGTAATTGCGCTCGAGATCCGTGGTCGCGAACAAATGCGCCATGAGCGCCGGAATATCGACGCGGTTGGATTTCGGCACCAGCACCAAGCGCGTCGGGTTCTCATGATCCGATTCGTCGCGCAAGTCCTCGACCATGGGCAGTTTCTTTTGCTGCATCTGCGCGGCAATTTGTTCGAGCACCTTGCTGCCGGACACCTGGAACGGCAGCGCATCGATGACAATCTCGCCCTCTTCGATCTCATAAGTGGCGCGCGCCTTGAAGCTGCCGGAACCGGTGTTGTACATCTGCACCAGCTCATCGCGCGGCGAGACGATTTCGGCGCCGGTCGGCAGATCCGGTCCCTTGATGTGCGCCATGATCTTGCGCGTGCTCAATTCCGGATCGTCCAGGAGCGCCACGCAGGCGTTCACCACCTCGCGCAGGTTGTGCGGCGGAATGTCGGTCGCCATGCCCACGGCGATTCCTGAGCCGCCGTTCAGCAGCAGGTTCGGCACGCGCGCCGGCAACATGGTGGGCTCTTCCAGAGAGCCGTCGAAGTTCGGCGCCCAGTCCACGGTGTCCGCGCCCAACTCCTGCAGCAGCAGGTCGGCATAGCGGGTCAACCGCGATTCGGTGTAGCGCATGGCGGCGAAGGACTTCGGATCGTCGGTCGAGCCCCAGTTGCCCTGCCCGTCGACGATCGGGTACCGATAGGCAAAATCCTGCGCCATGTGCACCATGGCCTCGTAGCAGGCCGAATCGCCGTGCGGATGGAACTTGCCGATCACATCGCCGACGGTGCGTGCGGATTTTTTGTGCTTGGCGCCGGCCGCGAGCCCCAGCTCGCTCATGGCGTAGACGATGCGCCGCTGCACCGGTTTCAAACCATTGCCCAAGTGCGGCAGCGCGCGATCCAGGATCACGTACATCGAATAATCGAGATAGGCGCGCTCGGCGAAACTCTTTAACGGTTCCTTCTCGACACCCTCGAAGTTCAGCTCTTGCTCTTTCATGACCGTGTGCGCGCTAAACCTGCGCGAGGTTGCCCTTGTTCTCGAGCCATTCGCGCCGATCACCGGCGCGCTTCTTCGCGAGCAGCATGTCCATCAT
>DATNKC010000359.1:0-11513 GCA_035603615.1 Steroidobacteraceae bacterium
CAGTTCTTGTTCAAAGGCTCAGATCGAATTCCCGCCTACAAACTCGCGATTGCGCTGGTGAGAGACATTCTTCGCAACAAAAGCGAGCTGGTTGTCATCCCCGGCTATCACCGGATCGAATATTGGGCGATGCTGTGGGCCTGCATCGCTCTCGGGCGCAAGCGTGCCGTGTTTTGCGATTCGACCGCTAATGACAATCCCAAGATCCGCTTCAAGGAAATCGCGAAGTCGTTCTTTTTTCGGCACTGTCAGGGATTTTTCTGCTACGGAATACGAAGTAAGGAGTACATCCAAAGTTATGGGGTCGATCCGCGGTTGATCTATTCCCCGTGCCAGGCAGCCGCGCTGCCACACGATTACAGCGCCACGGCAATCCTGAGACGATATCAAGCATCCAACCAGCGCGAAGGCGAGTCCCCCACCTTTTTATTCGTAGGACGGTTGTCGCAGGAGAAGGGGCTCGACGACCTGCTGGCGGCATTCCGTCGAATTCATGAACGTTTGCCTAAAGCCAAACTGCTGCTCGCGGGGCCGGGAAGCGAGAGAGATCGCCTTCAAAGCCAGGTGATGGCGTGGGGGTTGGAGGCATCGGTCGGTTTCCTCGGTAACCAGACTCCCGACCATATCGGCGAACTGCTGGAAATCAGTACCGCCATGGTGCTTCCCAGCCACCGGGAACCATGGGGACTGGTAGTGAACGAAGCGCTCAGTTACGGCTGTCCGGTAGTGGTCAGCGACATATGCGGTTGCACGCCGGAACTCGTTTTCAGCGGCGTTACAGGCTTTACTTTCCCGGCGGGCGACGTGGGTGCGCTGTGCGAGTCCATGCATCAAGCCATCGCGCTTAATAACGATCGGTTCAACACGGCGAAGCGATGTTTGGAAGTGATTTCGCAGTACACGCCCGATCGGGCTGCATTCGAAATCTTGAAAGGCTGTGAGCAAATTCTCAAGTTTGCCTAAATCCAACGTGAGACGCGCACTACCTCATATCGGCGTTCGCCGCGATGTTGCTCACCCTTGTGCAAACTTATGTTCGCCCCGAGCGCTCCAGCGGTACAGATTTTCATCTCCGCAATGAGGGCATTTGATCGCAGTCAATTGATCATCGAAATCCGCCAACGCTTTGCCGCCGGGTGCTGTCGCCGCAAGCGCGATGACTCTCCCGCACGAGCGGTTCTTACACAGCCACCCGACGTAGAGTTCGCCCGGCGTCATCTGCTGCGGCGCCCTGACATCGACGTGGCGCAAGGGGGTCGTGGCGACCGGTTTGTGTGATGGGGTACCCTTACTTTTCGTTGGACGTTTGATCGCCATTGCCGACCCTCCTGAAGCAACACGTGAAAGAGTACTGCGACATCGAGCGCTACTTCTTACGCATGGTCGCCATGATCTTCGCCCATTCCTTGCCCACCCCGGCGCACTTCTCCTGCGTGTAGAACGATTCGTGTGCGGAGATTTCTTTCTTGATCATGTCCCATCCCTCCTGTGCGTAAACGGATTGGTCCGGACCGCCGTTGGCGCGCATCTTTTCGAAAATAGACCTCGCGGTTTCCTCAGCACTCTGATCATTCTTGGCAATGAACCCCTTCTTGACGCAAAGATCGTACTGGGTAGCCGTTCCGCCCACCAAGATGCCGAATTGCCGGGCCTCTCCCTGATCTTGAGTTGGCGTTGCCGGTGCGGGAGCGTTTTGAGCATTTGCCGCGCTGCCCCACATGATCAATCCCAAACCGAGGAGTTTTTTCATTGATGTAAATCCCGCTGGTGTACGACGCAGGTCCGACAATCTCAGATTTAACCTCTTCGGGCAAATCCTGGGTGCCACAATGTGAATTGGCCCCGCTTGCCCGATTTCGAACGCTAAAATCCCCTGATCTTGGGAAATGTCGAGCCGAAGCTACGGGGAGTTCCCTAGAACTGGAGCACCTTCACATAGCGCACGTGCGGCAATGCGCGCAGCCGCTGTTGAATGGCTTCCGGCACAACCTGATCAACACCTACAATAGCGATCGCGTCTTGCTCTGCGGCTTGGCGGCCCAAGTGGAAGGTCGCGATATTGATATTTGCTTCTCCCAACATGCTACCCAAGGCGCCCACAAATCCCGGCCGGTCCAGGTTGTTGATCAACAGCATCACCGGATGGAAATCCGCCTCCAGCGACATGCCTTTGACCTCGACGATCTTGGCGCTCCCCGCATTGACCACTCCCGCGAGGGTGCGCCAACGCCCCCCGGTGAGCACCTTGATCCGGATCAACGATCCATAGATCGGCGAGGTGGCGCGTCTGGATTCAGTCAGCGATGTCCCCTTCTGCTTCAGCACGGCAGGGGCGGAGACCAGGTTGATGTCAGGCATCAAAGGCCGCATCAAGGCAGCCAAAGCGACCGCGGTCAACGGTTGCGTGTTGAGCTGGGAAACATCGCCCTCGTACTCGATTTCGACCGCCTCAATGCCCTCATCGGCAATCTGACCCGCAAAAGAGCCGAGCTTGTCGATCAGTGCGATGAAAGGCTTTAGTCGGGGCGCTTCTTCGGCGCTGATGGAGGCCATGTTAAGAGCGTTGGTGACGGCGCCCACGAGCAAGTAGTCCGACATCTGCTCCGCAATCTGTATTGCCACATTTTCCTGTGCCTCGTTGGTACTTGCGCCGACATGAGGAGTGGCGACGAAGTTGCGCGCACCAAACAGCACACTGTCCTTAGCCGGCTCGATCGCGAAGACATCGAATCCCGCGGCAGCCACTTTCCCACTATCAAGCGCTGCGCGCAAAGCCGCTTCATCGACTAAGCCGCCACGTGCGGCGTTCACAATGATGACCCCGCTTTTCGTCTTGGCAAGCGCTTCCGCCGACAGGATATTCCTGGTCTTGTCGGTCAACGGCGTGTGCAGCGAAATCAGGTCCGCGCGCAACAACAAATCCTCGAGCTCGACTTTCTCCACGCCCAGCTTTACCGCGCGCTCTGGCGAGAGGAAGGGATCATACGCGATGACCTTCATCTTGAGCGCCAGTGCGCGTTCAGCCACTAAAGAACCGATGTTGCCGCAGCCGATCAGACCAAATGTCTTGGCGTAGAGCTCAACTCCCATGAAGCGGTTTTTTTCCCATTTCCCTGCTTGCGTGGAGTGGTCCGCCGCCGCAATCTGGCGCGCGGCGGCAAAGAGCAGCGCAATTGCGTGCTCGGCAGTTGTGATGGAGTTGCCGAACGGGGTGTTCATGACCACGATACCGCGAGCGCTCGCTGAAACAAGGTCAATATTGTCGACTCCAATGCCGGCGCGACCGATAACTTTGAGCCCGTTAGCCGCCATGATGACGTCCTTATCCGCCTTCGTCGCGGATCGCACGGCCAAACCATCGTAACCGCCGATGATGCTCATCAGCTCCGATTTCTTCAGCCCGATGCGCACATCCACAGCGACCCCGCGGCTACGAAAAACGTCGAGCGCTTTCGGACTCAATTCATCTGCGATGAGAACTTTGGGCACGAGGCTTCCTTTATCGAGGTTTATCGAGTGCTTCGAGGCAAGTGAAAAATGCCCAGTCGAGCCACGGAGTGAGCAATTCCAGATCGCTCTTCTCGATCGTGGCGCCGCACCAAAGGCGCAGACCCGGGGGTGCAGATCGATACGAGGCCGCATCGAGCGCCACGCGCTCCTTCTCTAGAAGGGTCGTCAGATTCTTGGCAAACTCTGCCTGGGTTTCTACTGGGAGTGAAGTCACGCGCTCATCGATCACCTTGAGGCAGACACTGGTATTGCTTCGAATCGTCGGGTCCGATACCAGAAAATCCACCCAAGCTGTACGGGCGACCCACTCGTGAAGCACCTGCGCGTTGCCATCCGCCCGTGCTTGAAGCGCTGCGAGACCGCCGCTGCGCTCCGCCCATTTGAGGGCGTCGAGATAGTCCTCGGTGGCGAGCAGCGATGGCGTGTTAATGGTCGCACCTTCGAACAACTCGTGGTCCAATTTCCCTTTTTTGGTCATGCGGAAAATCTTGGGCAGCGGCCGGGGCGGCACGTAGCTTTCCAACCGTCCGATCGCACGCGGCGACAACACCAACATGCCGTGGGCCGCCTCGCCTCCCAGCACTTTTTGCCAAGAGAAGGTCACCACATCGCACTTGGACCAGTCGATTGGTTGCGCAAAGACAGCGCTGGTTGCATCGTTGAAGGTAAGGCCTTGGCGATTGGCTGGGATCCAAGCGAAATTGGGAATCTTTACGCCCGAGGTGGTACCGTTCTGCGCGAAGATGATGTCCGCCGTTTCACGTGCCAGAGATAGATCGGGGAGCGCACCATAGGGTCGGCCGAGATGAATGCGGCAATCGGCCAGCCTCAGCTGTTCGACCGCGTCAGTGACCCATTCTTCGCCGAAACTCTCCCAGGCAAACACGTCGACCGGACGTGCCCCCAGCATCGACCACATCGCCATTTCGACGGCACCCGTATCGGACGCCGGGACGATCGCAATCTTGAAATCAGCGGGTACACCCAGTATCGAACGCGTTCGGTCGATCACCTCTTTGAGCTTTGCTTTTCCCGCCTTGGAGCGGTGCGAGCGGCCCAGCAATGCGCCTTCAAGGGCCTGAAGGCTCCACCCAGGACGTTTCTTGGTCGGGCCCGAGGAAAATCGGGCGTCAGCCGGGCGAATCTCCGGCAGCGGCATGTGTATCGTCAATTCTTTCTCCCATCCTTACAGATGAGCGTCCGCCGTTGGGAGCGGATGGCCCGCCGGCAAGAATAAAGGTTCCTTGCAGCGTGTCAATCAAAGGATGGTGTAGTGCCATACCGTCTGGTTATAAAGCTATGTATTAGTCTTTCCCCGATTTGGCTGGAGCATCCGTGAATGCAACGCCTGAGTCCGTTTTAACGACGCGGCGAAGCTTGCCGAGATCGTCGTGCCGCGTGGCCGTATCGCCACGATTGGCGGCGAGCCGCAGGTCACGCAGCACTTCGAGCGATCGCAGCAGCACCGGCAGCGGCGGTCCGCTGGCGGTGATTCCCGCGAGGCCTTGCTCGCTGAGATTGGCCGCCGGAGCCTCGATGAACCGCCTCACCAAACCATCGTGGTGCTGTCCCGCCGCCCGCCCGAACAAGTCGCAGACCTCAAGGTAAGCGCGGGCGTTCTGCTGAAACCAATCCGCATTTTGGTGGTCGTCGATGTAGGACAGCAGTTCATCAAGCAGGCTCGTTCGCGTCATACAGTCGCGCAGCCGCGCCTGATCGGACGGCAACATGAACAGCATCTTGTCGACCAGCAGTTGTGCATAGTAGGGGTCGTTGGCGCGGCACAGGCCCAAGAGCAGGTCGATCTCGTTGATGCCGGAAAAATCCCCAGCGTTTGCACCGCGATACTCCTGCCGGCCGACACGGTAAGGCTTGTAGTAGGGCCGCACCGAATAGAAAAACCGGTCGACATCCAGCTGTTTCATCAGCCTGTCGTTGAATCGTATGACATCGCGAAGCGCCTGCTTGGCGGCATCAAACATGACGTCAGCCACGGGACTGGAGACACCGAGATGGACGATACTGGTGAGCGCATCAGCCGCGCGCTGCAGCGAGAGAATTCCGCGCGTGTTCTCGTCGATGAACAGGAATTCATCCCGGAGTGATGTAAAGCTCTTGCGCACGCCGGCGCGCGCCCTATTGTGGGTCGCTAAGTGCCCGGTCGAGAATCTCGGCGCCATACCCAAAGATGCACCGACGTGCAGCGCAAGCGATGATGCCTCGGGGAACGGCGAGCGCTCTTCTCGCGCCGGATTGGTCAGTTCGTGGCGCCGCAATGCACCGAGGTACAGACCCACGCTGCCAAGCACACCATAGGCGCTGTCGAATCCCTCTCCGGTGTTGCCCTCGGCAAGCAGTGCGACGACGTGCGTATGACCCTCGTCGCGAAGCGATGCCTTGATGGGGTCTCCACAGCCGATCACTTGCGCGCGGTCCGCCTTCGCAAAGTATAGATTTTCGAGTTCGGTATTCATCTGTACGAAGGATGTACGAATCCAATGCTCGAATGCTTCTGCCCTGTTGCTCATTCGGACCTCGTCTCTTATGTCGTGATGGCGCTGCGCGCTCGGAAAATGGACAGCGCCGCGCAGACTGCGGCAAGGGCAATGAGATAACCCACCGCCACGGTCAACACAAGAGGCGGCCCCAGCCCCGCCTTCGCGGTAAATACATGCGCACCGGCGACAGCCACCGCGGTCGGACCGAGCCCCGCTCCAATCGCCACGTTTAGAAAGAAGCTCATGGACATCGCAAGCCCCCGCGAACGATTCGGTACAACATCGAGGATCGCGGAAAAACCCACCGCGGTCACGATGCCCGACAGTGCAAAGTACAACGGCATGCCGGCCAGCGCGACGCCGAAAGTCGCCGAGTTCATCAGTAGCGAAAGCGGCAATATCAACAGGCCGGAAAACAGGCAGACGCGCAGCTTGCGTGGCCATCCGCCACGTGTCCCGGCCCGGTCAGCCAGGACGCCTCCGATGAGTACGCCGCCGCCGAAGCCTACCGTTAAGAGCAAACCCAATTCGACCCCAATTTGGGCCGGGTCTTTGCCGAAGTCCCGAATGAGCAGCGTCGGCGCCCATGCGCCCACGGCATTGTCGACGAATGAAGCCGCCGCCAAGACGACATAGATGGGCACGACTCGAGCCCATGGCGTAGTCCGCCAGGTGCTGCCATCCGCCAGGCCAACGGGACTCGAAGCGCCTTCCGTGGTTTGGCGCACGGGCTCGCGAATGAGCAAAATTGCCATGGCCCACAAGAGTCCAGGCCCCCCAATGACGAGCAACACCATCCGCCACGGTGCATAGGCGGCCAGGGGTGTAGCCGCAAGAGCGCCCAATTCGATGGCGTGCAGAACGCCGCCGCCGATGAGAATCGCCGCACCGCTGCCCATCGCAATGCCGCTCAAGAAAAAGCCGACGGCGGTGCCGCGCCGTGACGGTGGAAAATAATCGCTGATCAGCGATATGGCGGCTGGAGAAAGTGCCGCCTCGCCCAACCCGACGACAATCCGGCTCGCAAAAATCTCACCGAAGGTGTGCGAAACACCGCAAGCGATCGTACCCAGACTCCAGACCGATACGCCGGCGAAGATGAGGTTACGCCGCGAAATGCGGTCCGCCAAAAGCCCTAGCGGGATACCGGCGATTCCATAGATGACGGCGAATGCCGTGCCCAACAGCAGGCTGATCTGAGTATCGCTGATACCCATGTCGCCGCGGATTGGATCGACCAAAAGGCTCAATACCTGGCGATCGGTGTACGACAAGACCGCCGTCGCAATCAAAATTGCGACGACGGTCCACGCATACGGTCGACTGGGATAAGCAGATGCCAAGGCTTTCAGAACTTGACGTTCAAATCGACGCCAATGGTTCGCGGCTGGTTCGTGGCGACCCGGTTCAAAATCGAGATGTTCGCCGACAGAGCGCCCGTGTCGCCCAGCAACGCCATCTTGTTGGTGAGGTTGTCCGCGAACAACACTGCGGACCAGCGGCCCGTTTCGACCCCCAGCCGGAAATTCACCAGATCGTACGCCGGCAGCGAATTGCGGGTGAACGTGATGTCCTGGATCGAACTGACGTAACTGTTGGTCAGGCGCGAGACAAAGTTCAAATCATTCACCAACGGCTGCTTGTAACTGAGAGCGGTGTTGGCGGTCACCTCCGGTACGTCCAGGAGTCGCTGTCCCGCCACGACGCCGGCAGCCGGCAGAGTGGTCGAGTTAGTCGCGTGAGTGTAGCCCGCGTTCTGCGACAGCACCAAGCCCGGCACCAGCACAACGGCCACTTCGAGTTCAGCGCCGTACACCGTTGCCTTGCCCGCGTTCGCAGTGAACTTGAAGCCGCAGCTCGGAGCCACTTCTTGCTGCACGTTCGTCCAGTCCTCGTAATAGATGTCTCCGTTGACCGAGACGCGCGAGTTGAGGAAGCGAAGTTTCTCGCCCAGTTCGTAGCTCCACACGCTGTCCGGACCGAACTGCGTCGGAGCTGCCGACGCGCATGGCGGAACGGGGATCGGCGAGTTGGGGCCGCCCGGACGGAAGCCCTTGGAGATGGTGCCATAGACGGTCGTGTTGTCATCTGGAATGTAGGCCAGATCGAACTTCGGGGTCACGCCCGAATTTTGCGCAAGCCCGAACAACGGGTTGCTCGTGCCATTGGCGGAGACGCCGCTGACACTGGTCACCGAATTGCTGTGGTACTCGTAGTAGCGTGCGCCAACGCTCGCTTTCAAGTTGTCCGGCAGCATGTAGGACACCTCGCCGAATGCCGCGTACTGATCGATGTCGACCTTGCGATGGTTGTCAGCCAGGTTGGTGGTGCCGAAATTCGCGTTGAAGCCATCATTGGTGTCTGGATAAAACGAGAACACATGCGAGGTCGCGCCGAAGCTGCTGTAGTACCCGCCTACCAGCCACTGCAACGGTCCCTCTCCTGTTGAGGCCAGCCGAAGCTCCTCGCTGAACTGGCGCGTGTAGTCGTCCTCGGTGATCGATCCGGCGCCGAGCCCGAAAAACGTACTTCCGCCTTCCGTTACTGTTGCCGTCGATGAATAGGGAAAGGCGGCCGGCGGCCCGAAAAATCCTCCGATGTAGTCCTGCATGGCTTCGGATATGTCTTGAGTTTGGTTCTGCTGGCGATCCCAGTAGGCCGACGCGGACACCAGTTGGAAGGAATCAAAGTTGTACTTGCCCGTGAGTGTGAACAGATCGAACTTATCCGAGAAGGGCTCCGCCACGTCGAAGGGCTGGTAGTGAGTTTCAGTCAGCGGCGGACTGTCGATGGTGCTCGGCCCATCCTGGGTGAGCGACTGATGCATGTAGCCAACTGTGATGCTCAGCCGATCGGTGGGCTGAATCAGCAATGTCGCACGCCCCGCCTGCAAGTGTTCCGTGTTCGAGTGTTGAAAATCCGCCGCTACCGGCGCTCCAGCAACATCGCCGCGCGCCGTGCTGCCGTTGACCTCAGGAGGAAACGGACTCACTACTTTCCGGTCGATCCAGCCGTCGATGTATTTGTCCGTGCCGACCAAGCGCAAGGCAACCACATCCTGCATCAACGGGATATTGAGCATCACATTCTCGGTGTGATTGAAACCACCGCCATCGCTTGTCCCGGATCCGATGACCTCGACGTTCGCGGCGAAGGCCTTCGGGTCCGGTTGATTGGTCACGAGTTTGATGGTACCGCCCATCGAGCCCGCGCCGTACAAGGTGCCCTGCGGTCCTCGGAGCACCTCGACGCGGTTCAGATCGAAGAGGCTCGGGTCGATGACGGTCTTGCCGTTCTGCGCCATGGCGGCCGGCGTCAGGATCGCATCGTCAAGGTAGAAGCCAACCGTCGGGGACTCGCCGCCGGTGGAGGTCAGTCCTCGCATTTCGAACTCCGTCTGGCCGGGGCCCGAGGTCTTGAACGACACGCCCGGCACCTGCTGGGCGACCGATGTCATGTCCGAGAGTCCCTGGGCCTGCAGATCCGATCCGCTGATCGCGGTGATGCTGATCGGCGTCTTTTGCACGGTGGAGTCGCGCTTTTCCGCGGTGACGACAATCTCTTGCAATTCATCGCTTGGTGGTGCGACCTGTGCCCACACCGTGCTCGTCAACGCCGCACAACATCCCAAAGCCGCGAGCGCTCGCTTGACGCAGTATTGCTTTGTCATATCCCCACCCCTCTTATTTATCGGTCAATTACGCTTCAATCGGGACCTTCGACTCCCAATATTCATCTCACTGCTGATCGGCAACGCGCCGTTCCGGCAGTGCATTCAATTCATACTTCATGATTCGACCGTGAGCACCCGAGCGATCGCGCTCCAAATCATACACGTCGCCCGCGGGACCTCGTCGCCGACGAATGACGCTCCCAATCGCTGACAATTCATCGGCCTGCAGGCGCAGCGCGCCGATCTGCGCGTGCGCGTGCAGGTGCGATGTATTGACGGCGCCCACGATCGCCGCGGCGACCTGATCCCGGTCGAGCATGGCTCGCGTCGCAACGGATGCGATATCGGTATCATGGGTCTGCGCAACGCGACTAAGGACTCCCAGTAGTTCTTGGAAAAGCCCCCAGCCGCCGAAATCCTCGATAATCAACTTGTATTTGGCCAATGAGCGGTTGGCCAAATCCGGCTCTGGAGCCGGCTTGCCCAGCCATCGCTCGGAAAGAAAGCCGCCGCAAACCGTGCCGTAGCACAGCAATGCAATGTTCTGAGCTCGGCAATAGGCCACCATCTCGTGATTCGGACGATCATCCACGAGTGAGTATTGAAGCTGATGCGATGTGATCGGTATTCCGGCATCGACGAGTTCTTTCAGCCGCGGCGTATCAAAATTCGTCACGCCGATGAGCGCGATTTTCCCGACGCGACGCAGCCGCTCCAGTTCGAGCGCCGTCTCGACGTAGCGAGGTATGGCGAAGTCCCACCAGTGAAATTGCACCAGATCCAGTCGCTCCTGTCCCAATCGCTTCAAGGATCGATCGATGATGGTTTCGACGTGGACGCGATCAATAGAGTGCAGATCGGAGAGATCTGGAACGAACTTTGTATGAATCTGCACTTGCTCCGCGTGCGCTGGGTACGCTCGGCGGAAACTGCCGATCAGACGCTCGACTCCGGTGTAGATATCCGCACAGTCGAAGGTGGTGATCCCAGCATCGACGAAGGTCGCCATGTCCTTGCGCGCTTGATCGGGATCGATGTCCCCGTGATCGCCGGCGAGGTGCCAGCCGCCTTTGATGACCCGCGAAATTGAGTAATCGCCGGAAAGGGAGATCCGAGGAATCACCCCGGATTCTCGCCCGCGAGAGAAGTTGCCGTCACCTGCGAGCGCGTGAAGCGGCGGCGCCCCGTGCGCGTAATGCGAAAGCGCGTCGGACAGTTCGGATCGGGGCAGGCGACCTCCGCGTCGGTCGACATCCAATCATTGCGATCAGAAATGCGTTGTTTAGCGGGCAGTAAGGGCAACAGTGCCGCCAAGGAATAGATCGAAAATCCTTGGCCCGGCGGAAGCTTCAACATCTCGCCCTGCAGTTCGAAATAATCACCCAACCGCGCGCCGCAATAAATCGTTCGGTCAGACGGACCGGTGACTTCGACACGCAGATCGTAAAGCTCGAACCCTTCAGGATCCTGCGGGCCATTGGCCGGCCTCGTCACGCGACTCCATCCCGTCGCTGCCAGAGCGACTCATCGCTCATCACCAGATCGAACGCTCGGCCAATGTCGGCTTCGAGCGCTCGGCGCGCCGCAACGGCGTCGCCCCGCGACAGTGCATCGAGCATTTCGAGGTGAAAGTTCGTCCCGCGCCCGTCTCCGCCGTCAAAGAGCTCCGAGGCCTCGCGCAGATAGGGCCCAAACTGAAGCCACAGACTTTCGATGATCGGCAATAAAACCGTTGAGCCGGATTGGCGATAGATCGCGAAGTGAAAGGCGCGGTTCTGTTCCGCGCTTTCTTCGGAGAAATGCTCCTCATCCGTTTCGGTTTGGGCAACGAT
>DATNKC010000360.1:0-7849 GCA_035603615.1 Steroidobacteraceae bacterium
CCCTCGATGATCGTCACACCGGCTGTTACCGCCGTATAGTCGCCCGAGAGATCAGCCGGCGAGGTCAAATTGTAGACCTCGCCCTCCGCGTTGATGCCGGCTCCGCCTACATCAGCGATCGAGACGCCCGAGAGTTTGAACTTGTACTGCTTTTGGTCTTTGCTGTAGTAAAGCGTGCCGTGACCCCAGGTGTATCCGATACCGATGGCGACTGAGCCACCGCTGAGCCACACGTAGGCTGACGGTATAGCTCCCTCTGCGATCGCGGGCGGCGAGGAAGCACTGTCTGCCGCCGCAGCGCCGGACACGAGGACCATTACAAAGAGACTCAGAATTGACTTGTGCATGGTTTTGTCACTCTTTACGAACTAGGAATAGCAAACGAATCTGGCGTGTCACGTCCCCGCGCTCCATCTGGCGGAGTGATGCATCGCGGCCGTCATGTTGCCGATCGAGAACCGTAAAGGCTTGCACAAATTTGTCCTCACTTGACGAAAATTGCGATCACGTGGGTGCTCTTTGGATCATGGTGGCGATGGCCTGATCGATGCCGATGGATCCCTTTCGGGCATTCGCTCCGCGATTCGGAAAGTCGATCCACCCGGCGTTGAATCCGTCGATCATCTGCATGCGCGGCGTTGGATTCTTCATGCCCTGGGCGCGAAAGATCGATTCCCACCGATCATGCGGCACGGCTTCCGCCCGCACCGGTCGCGCAAGCACCCTGGCGAATGCATCGGCCAGGGCGTTCGGCGACACGCGTTGTGCACCCTCTAATTCGACGACGCGCCGTCCTTCCCAATGCTCCAGCAGGAGCGCAGCAGCAGTGCGGCCGACGTCATCCGTGGCGATCATCGGAACGGGACGATCCAGCGGCTGAAGGTAGCTCTGGATACTCCCCTCCCTCGCCGAGGCGATGTCCCATGCGGCGTTCTCCATGAACCACGCGGCGCGCAAGAACGCGACCGGCACCGGCAACTGCTTCAGCGCATCCTCCAGCAGACCCAGGACATTTAATAAATTGGGGTTGGGCGCATCGGCGCCGATCGTCGAGAGTGCCACCACTTTTTTTGGCTTCGCAGCGGCAAGAGCTGTATACATCGACGCAATGAATTTCCTGGCTTCGGGAAATCCGGGCGCCGGGTCGAATACCGGCGGCAGCATCGCAAAGACACCTTCCGTCCCTTCGAAGGCTTTGGTCAGCGCCCCCGCATCCGCAAAATCCGCGACCGCGACCTCGCAGCCAAGCTCTGCCCATGCCGCACCCTTGCTTCGATCTCGGACGACCGCGCGGACATGTTGGTCCGCGGAAAGAAGACTGCGGGCCACCGCGGCCCCGACTTTCCCAGTGATACCGGTGACTGCGTACATATTCGCTGCTCCTTTGAAAATCGCCTTCCGGCGTAATGGGAAGCAATATCCCGCGTCGGCATTCGTGCTACAACAGCGTTTATGTGAAGATAGCCGTGACTTTTGGTCAGGAATCATATGACCTTCGACAGCAAGCTGCTTTCTGGACTGACGGTGCTCATCGCTGTGGTCGAGGCGGGGACCATCGCGCGGGCCGCGGAAGCCCTGGGAGTGTCTCCCTCAGGTGTCAGCCGCGCACTGTCGCGGCTGGAACAACGCGTGGGCGCGCGGTTGCTGGCGCGCACCACGCGTTCGCTCTCGTTGACCGATGAAGGTCGGCGTTTTTATGAACAGGTCGGGCCGCATCTGACCGGCATCGAAGAGGCAGCCATCGAGGCATCCGGATCCGCGAACAAGGTGTTTGGACGGTTGCGCGTCAACATCGATCCTTACTTCGCTCGCATCGTCCTGTCGGCACATCTTGCGGCGTTTCTGACACGCTACCCAGACGTGTCGGTGGAGTTGATCATGAGGGATGCGGTGGGCGATCTTGTCGCCGACGGCTTCGACCTCGCGCTACGTTTCGGCGAGCCGCCGGTCGGGTCATTCGTCGCTCGAAAGCTCATCGAAACGCGGGTGCTGACCGTGGCCTCACCCGCCTATATCAAAACGCATGGACGGCCACGCCACCCGAAGGATGTCGAAGCCTGCGATTGCATCGACTTCTACGATGCGGCGAACGCCAGGCCCTACGACTGGGAGGTCAGACGGAAGAAAGAGGTGATCCCGCTTCGGGTCCAAGGGCGCCTTCTGGTATCGGACTCGGGGACTTTGATTGGCGCATGCGAGGCCGGTGCTGGAATCGCCCAGGTCCTCGAACTGGGGTGCAAGCATCTTCTGGATAACGGCCGGCTCATCGAGCTGTTTCCAGAATGGTCGGATGAGCGCTTCCCCCTCTACGCCATATATCCCTCTCGGCTTCACCGCGCAGCGAAAGTGCGAGTGTTCATCGAGTTTTGCATGGAAGTCATGGCCGGAAAGTGAACTGAAGCGTCGATCGGATGAGTCTCAATGGTCAGGTGCAGAACACCATACCGATAATGATCGCACCGATGCAGCCGTACTGGAGCATCGAAATTCGCTCTTTGAGGATCAGCGCCGCGAACGCGAGCGTCACTACCGGATAAGCACCCGTCAACGGAATCACGATCGAAATCGGCCCGTAGCGGCTCGCGATCATCACACCGAGGTCGCCGCCGGCCATCATCCCCATGGGTACGAACGAGTGCAGATACTCGCGTGCCGAGTGCGCTCCCTGCCGGCCCTTGAGGAATCCGTACAGTCCCAGCGATAGGATGCCGCCGAGGGTGTTGCACACCATGAGGTTGACCTCGCTCGCCTCGGCAAACGAGTACGCGTGTTTGACGATTGTGTTGGACGTCGCCCAGCAGGTGAGCGCGAGAAAGGCGAGCGGAATCCAGCGCCGGCTGAGAATTCTTGCGGTGGCGTCCGGCGGTGAATACGAAAGCCCGAGGCAGCCGCCAATCACGAGAGCCACCGCTGTGTACTGCGTGGCGCCCAATTGCTCCCCCAGGAAAATCCGCGCGAACAGCACCGTGAGTGCGGGATACGCCGCCGAGAGAGTTCCGACGATGGTGATGGGACCCGCGATGATCGACTCGAAGTACAGGATCCAGCCGGTGCCGTCGATGACGTAAGCGAGCACGCCGAGCTCGAGGAAGGGCCGGCCGTCGGCCGACAACAGCGGCGGATGGTCATGGGTAAAAAACCAGGACAAGTTGACCATCGCCTTGGCGAGCACGAAGTACAGGCAGAAACGGGCCGGCGACACCTCGCCGATGTACTGCTTAACCAGCCCTTGCCCGATGCCATATAGAAACAGCGCAAACATCGAAGGCGTCAGCCACACGAGCAGGGCGGTAGCGGCGGGCGTAGTGGACATTGCCTATTCTGGCATCATAGGCGGATGCATAAGATCTTGATCAACGGCGAATGGGTTGACGCGATCAGCGGCATCCGCCGTGAGATTAAGAATCCGGCCACGCTGGAACCGCTCGGCAGCGTCCCGGACTGCGGTGCTGCGGATGTGGCCCGCGCAGTCGCGGCGGCAAAAGCGGCGCAGCGCGGTTGGTGGAAAGTCCCAGGCGTCGAGAAGGCGAAGCTGTTGCGCGAGGTCGGTGCCCGAATTCGCGCCCGCGAGCACGCGCTGGCGTCGCTGATGACGGAGGAGACCGGCAAGCCGCTGTGCGAGGCCGTCGACTGCATTGATTGGGTCGCAGCTTGCTTCGAATACTACGGCGAGGTGGCGCGCTCATCCTACGGTAATTCGGTGCCGCCGGTCGCGCCCCACCAGCTCAATTTCACGATCAAGGAGCCCTTCGGCGTCGTCGCGGCGATCGTACCGTTCAATTTTCCGCTGCTGCTGATGGCTTGGAAGGTGGCGCCGGCGATCGCGGCTGGGAACACGGTGGTCTGCAAGCCGCCGCATCAGAACCCGCTGTCGAACCTCAAGCTGGCCGAAGTCTACGACCTGTTGCCGGCGGGCGTCGTCAATGTCCTGACCGGCGCGGCCGACACCGCGACCGCGCTCGTTGAGCATCCGGACGTGGACCTGATCGCCTTCACCGGATCCAACGCAGTCGGACGCAAGATCGCGGCCGCCGCCGGCGCCCAACTCAAGAAAGTCAATCTCGAACTCGGCTCGATCGATCCGTTCATCGTTTTCAAGGATGCCGATCTCGACGTCGCGGTCCCGGGCGTTGCCTGGGCGCGGCTGTTGAACGCCGGTCAGGTTTGCACCTCGAGCAAGCGCATCTACGTCGAGCGGCCGATCGCCGCGGAGTTTACGGAGCGGATGCATCAGTATGTCGCGCTGCTCAAAGTCGGGAATCCCATGGCGCCCGACACGGACTTAGGTCCGTTGATTTCGCAGGAAGCGGCGCGGCGGGTCGAAGACCAGGTTGCGCGCGCGGTGAAGGACGGCGCCACCCTCAATCTCGCCGGCGGAATGTCGCGGCCGGCGGGGCTTCCCGGACACTTCTTCCAGCCCACCATTCTCAGCGATGTGCGCCATGGCAGCGTTGCCACACGCGAGGAGATCTTCGGGCCCGTGCTGTCGATCACGACGGTGGCCGATGCGGACGAGGCCATCCGGTTCGCCAACGATTCCGAGTACGGGCTGGGTGCCTCGATTTACACCAAGGACCTCGCCACGGCGATGCGCGCGATGGAATCGATCAAGGCGGGGACCTTCTGGATCAACGATCCCTTGACCGACAATGACGCGGCGCCTTTCGGCGGCATGCGCCACAGCGGCATCGGACGCGAGCTCGGCGCCGAAGGGCTCGATGCGTTCCGCGAGCCCAAGCATGTTCACTTGGACTGGGTGATGGAGCGCAAACCCTGGTTTTTCCCGTACCGCGATCGTAAGCCGTGAGTTTGGAAACGGCGCAGTTCCAGTCTCCGTGAGGCTTGCGCTGGTTGCCCGACAGATCTTTGAAGTCGATTCTCGCCAGGGAAGGCCGGCTCAGGTAGCCTACGACGACTGGTTGCAACTCTGGGGGAGTACCGTGCTTGTCGTGACAACAGAGAATGTGCCCGGACAGCGGGTGCGCGAGGTCAAGGGTCAGGTCTTCGGCGTGGTCGTCAGAAGCCGCGGGCTCGGCGGAAACATCATGGCGGGGCTGCGCTCAATCGTCGGCGGGGAAATTACCGAGTACACACAATTGCTCGAGGAGGCGCGCCGTCATGCTGTCGATAGGATGGTCCGCAACGCAAGCCTCATGCACGCCAATGCCATTGTCATGATGCGATTCGATTCGGCAGAAATTGGTCAGACCATGAGCGAGATTGTGGCGTACGGAACGGCCGTCGTGCTGGAACCGGCGGCCTGATCATGTTGCGCAACGTCGTGATTGCGGTCTCGGCAATCCTCACCTGCGTCGGGATCGGCCTCATCGCCAGCGGCGTTTACACACCGGGCTGGCAGGCGCTGGTCACCGGTGTAATCGTCCTCATCGGTACGCTGTTCGAACGCTGGCGCTACCGCCGCATTGAGGTGGCATCGAATGGCCGCTGGCAACGGACTGACGAGCAATTTATCGATCCGACGACCGGCGATCCCGTTGAAGTGATGTTCGACCCTCGCACCGGTGAGCGGCGCTACGTCGCCGGAAAGTCGCGCGCAGCGAAGGATCCGGCGCCCTGAATCGCAAGGCCCCAGAGGGTGATTCCTGGGGTGGCGATACGCAGTCCTCCGCTAGCGGTTCCACCGCCGCGCAGCACCTTCCCCGCCAGCTGAATCTTCGCGATCTCGTGCTGTCGCAAGTGCTCACCGTCGTGGGCAGCGCATGGGTCGGCATTGCCGCGGGTCTCGGCCATGCGCAAACCGTCGTTTGGTTGCTGGCCTTCGGAACGTTTTACCTGCCCATGGCCGCGGCGGTCTATTACTTGAATCGCGAGATGCCTCTCGAAGGCGGCCTGTATGTATGGACCCGCCGCGCGTTCGGCGACACGGCCGGCTTTCTCGTCGCCTGGAACATCTGGGCCTACGCTCTCTCCACCATCGCGACGATCCTGTTTCAAATCCCCAGCGAGTTCGCTTACATGGTCGGCCCGCGAGCCGCCTGGATTCCGGAAAATCACCTCGTCGTTTTCTGCTTTCTTGCCGTCGTTCTCACGGCGCTGGCGCTCTCCGCCGTTCGGGGCCTCGCGATCGGCAAATGGATTCACAACATCTCGGGCATGGTCATGATCACGGCGTTCGCGTTGCTGATCCTCGCGCCGCTCTGGGCGCTGCGGCAACACGCGCCCATCCATTTCGCACCTTTCGATCTGAAGCTCCCCGAATCCAACGCGATTTCGCTCGCCCTCATCGGTCAGACGCTCTTCGCGGCAGCCGGCATTGAGTACATCGCCATCATGGCGGGCGAGTCGAAGGCACCGAGCCGCGATATCGGCCGCTCCATCCTCATCGCCTCGCCCATTATCTTTCTGATGTTCACGCTCGGAACGGCCTCCGTGCTGGCCTTCCACGAGCTGACCGGCGCGACGATCAACTACATTGCGCCCATTCCGCAGACGCTTCGCCTTGCGTTCGGAGACTCCGGCTTTGCCAACTTCCTAGCGCGGCTCGTCATTCTTCTTCTGCAGATCCGCATTCTCGGTGCCGCCAGCTTGATCTTCACGGGCGTTACCCGGCTGCCGATGGTCGCGGGATGGGACCACCTCATTCCACCGTGGTTCTCGCGCCTGCACCCGCGCTACCGCACGCCGACCAACTCCATCCTCATGAACACCATTCTTATCGCCGCGCTGCTGGTTCTTGCCTCCGCCGGCGTCCGGGCTGCCGAGGCCTTCGCGGTCCTCAACAATGCGTCCAATATCCTCTACGGCCTCGCTTACCTGGCCATGTTCGCCATCCCCTTAATCGGCGCGAAGCTCGTCCGGGTGCGCATCCCGACGTGGGTCGCCATGCTCTGCGTCATTGGCTTCTGTGCGACGCTCTTTACCTGCGCCACGAGCGTCTATCCCTTTGTCGATGTCCCCAATCCCCTTCACTTTGCCATCAAGATCACCACGACGATTCTTTTGACCAATCTCATTGGGTACGCCTTCTATCGCGTCCGCGGATTGTTGGCACCCGCACCGCGGCGGTAGGAATCCGGGGCCACTACCAACACTAAGCCTGCTCCTAGGCCATCCATTTCTAGATTGAGTCGATGTGAGTCAGTACAATTACGCAGGTCCCGCCTGCAGCCGCACGGTTCGATCAGTCATGGCACGCTCTCGTGCGTTCATCCGCTATAGAGGCTCATATGAAAACCGATGAAAGTGAGAATGGACAAAAGGCGCCGTCGCAGGGCCGCACGGCCATACATGGCGCACACCTCAGAACACTCGAAGCACTCTTCCGGCATCCGCCGGCGCACAATCTCGAGTGGATGGATGTGGTTGGGTTGATCGAGAAAATAGGGGCGGTGCGCCAGAAGGGCGACAACAAGTTCACCTTCGAGATTGGCCGAGAAGAGCATCTGCTGCATAAACCGCACACCAAAGACCTCACGAGTTCTGAGGTGCTCGACTTGCGGCATTTTTTACAACGCGCTGGTTGGTCGCCTGAGGTGCCGTCCCAGGCGGCGGCCCGTCCCGAGCCGGCGGCGCCGAGCCTGATGGTCGTGGTGGATCATCATGGCGCGAAGATCTACCGCATCAGTACGGGGTCGGGCGACGCTTCGGAACAGGAAATCACGCCCTACGATCCGCATCATTTCCTGCATCACCTGACGCACAAGGAGCAATCACGGGAGCTGGGCCAGCGAGCTCCGGAGGAGGCTGGCTTCTACAGACGAATCGGCGATGCCGTCGCTGCCGGCGGCAGGATTGTTGTGGTCGGCCATGGAACGGGAAAGAGCAACGCGGCCACGCATCTTACGGAATACCTGCGCACTCACCACCGCGAAACTTATCAGCGCATCGT
>DATNKC010000361.1:0-4911 GCA_035603615.1 Steroidobacteraceae bacterium
ACATACATCGTGAATACACTTAAGGCCGCAGCCAGGGCAACAAATGCCAATTTGCGGAGGTTTTTTTGCGGTGCGCGCAGTGCGAGCGAGAGACACAATGCGTGCAGCGCACCATAGATGGCGAAAGAGGCGAGCAGTGCATCGTGCAAAAGGTCCCAATGCTGCAGCAGAAACAGCACTACCGTCGCCGCAGCGAGCAGGCCGAAGTGCCGCGCGTAATTGAAATGCCCCACGCCCAAACTCAGATCGGGCCGCGCGGGCCGCGTTCGGTTTGAAGCGCGGCGTTGCGCAGGAACACGGGCAGATCCGTGGTGGGTGGGCGTGCGGGTATTTGATACATCATCGCCGCGATGTGACCGCGATGATAAGTGGTGTGATTGACCACATGCAGGAGGATATCGCCGCGCGTCATCGAGCCGTCACCGCCGCCGATGAAAGTAAAGTCGACGATCTCTTCGCCCAAGCGATCGGACATTTCCTCCGCATAGCGCATGTACCACGCGTCGAGCGCGGCCTGGGCCATGCGCAAATCGGAAAACGAGAGGGTAACGTCGGGAATGCGGGTCGTGAAGCCATGGGCCCTCCCCTCTAGGTGCGCCTGCCAAACGAGGTCGATGGTATACACGTGATTCAAGGTGCGAATCAGATTGCCGAAAAGGATCGGCCGCGGATTCGTCAACTCGACCTCGGGAAGCTCGCCGAGAGCCAGGTACAGCAGTGAATTTGCCCACGCGGAGTAGCGCGTCAAGAGCCGAATGTTTCGCAGCGCGGACATCTTTAAGGACGCGGCGGCACGGTGGATGAGGGGGGCGAAGGCCCCGCGGAGGCGCGCTTTTTCAGTACGAGAAGCAGCGCGCCCGCCATGATGGCCATATCCGCAAGATTGAAGATGCCGGTGCGCAGCGAGCCGATACCGACATTCAAAAAGTCCGTGACACGTCCGTCGTATAGCAGGCGGTCGAGGAGATTGCTGGTTCCACCTCCCGCTAGAAGCGCAAGCGCGATAAATCGAGCGGTGCTCAGGCGTTGGGCAAAGAGCGCGGCGCAGAGCAATCCAGCGACAATTACCGCAACCGCCGCCGTGAATAAGGTGAAACGCAGATGTTCGGGAAGCGACGCGCCGAGGCTCAAGAACGAGCCGGGATTCTCGGTGAGTTGGAAACGCAGGGAATCGGCAAACAGAGATTCTGTGACCCCGGAATGCAGCATCGAACGCGCGGCAGACTTGGATACTTGGTCGCATCCCACGCAGCAACAGAGCGTCAGCATCACGACAATAAATCTGGGAATAGACCTCACGGCAACTCCTTTAGGGCGCTCTCTTCTGATCGCATGGTTTAGGTGAAGGTTCAGAACTTTTGTTTGCCGGTCAAAATATCCCACCACAGGCGCCAGTCGCCCATCAAACTGAAGCCCGGATACTGAAAGGTCGCAGGCTTGTTGTGTTCAAAGAAAAAATGGCCGACCCACGCAAACGCGTAGCCTTGAACCAGGGCGACGGCGGCGAGCCACCATTTCTGGGTGACGACGGCGGCAATCAGGAGCGCGAGCGCGACGCTCGTTCCCGCAAAGTGCAGGCGGCGCGAGGTTCGGTTCGAGTGCTCGCTCAGGTAGAACGGATAGAAATCGCCAAAGGTGCGAAATCTACTATGACTCATTTCGCCAACCCCGCTTCGACCCAATCGAGCCGATCCTTGTGAAAGTGCTTGGCGGCGACCGGCACGCCGGACGCAGGGAATTCCATCACGTATTCATCGCCTGCGTCGAATTTCGGCCATGGCGGACCACCGGCGGAATCTGGATCGCCGGTTTTCGCAAATTGCGCCCAATAGCGGTTCGCCGCGGAAGCCACCGCCTTGCCTTCGTCATCGAAGGGCGTCGTTCGCGGCGTGTTGAACACGTAGGCGAGTTCGCCGCCGTGCGCAAGCCCGAATAGGGTCGCGCGTTGCGCGGCCGGCGTGTATGAGAAGTGATACACATACGTCGCATTACCGTGCTTTGCGTGCAGGCGCGCGAGATCGCGGTCAGGTTCGCTGATGGATGTGTCGGTGACGAGACGGGCGATGATGCGGTCCGCGTCCCCGGTGTTGTCAGGATCGTACGCGGCGATGAAAGCTTCGCGCCGCTGCTGGATCGAGGCGAAGCGTTCCGCCGCGTTCAAGCCCCGGCGCGTCAGGCTGGCTTCATCGCTGTTGCCGCCGAGCAAGTACGGAACATGCGCCTCCGTTCCCTTGGCAAAGCCCTCGGCGGCACTCCCCGTGATCATCTTGCCGTCGGCCATGGGGAGTATTTGTTCGGCCGCCCCAATGCCGGCGACGTTGGCCGTGAGATCCGACCACGACAGAGCGCGTAGCGCCTTTGCCGCGGCGGCATCCGACCCTTGAACCCCCGCTTTCTC
Organism: Steroidobacteraceae bacterium; assembly: GCA_035603615.1. Lineage (GTDB taxonomy): Bacteria > Pseudomonadota > Gammaproteobacteria > Steroidobacterales > Steroidobacteraceae > Bog-1198. The sequence continues at coordinate 2,399 of DATNKC010000361.1, forward strand.
GGCGAAGGTCACGCCGTTCTGCTCTACGGAACTGATCGGGCGCGCGGGCAGACGGCCGAAGCCCGACTCCGACAGCGCTTTGTTGAATAGCCCCTTGGCTTGCGGGGCAAGCATCAGGTAGTTGACGGAAATGGCGCCGGCGGATTCACCGAATATCGTGACGTTCTTGGGATCGCCGCCGAATTCCTTGATGTTGTCGGCCACCCAATTGAGCGCGGCGACTTGATCCATCAGACCGTAGTTGCCCAGCGGGCCTTTGGGATTCTCCGCCGTCAGCGCGGGATGCGCGAACCAGCCGGCGCGGCCCAAGCGGTAATTCACCGTCACGACCACCACGCCTTGGCGGGCAAATTGGCTGCCATCGTAGGCGGAGCCTGAACCAAAAAGAAACGCGCCGCCGTGGATCCAAACCATCACCGGCAGTTTGGCGCCTTGCTTGGCATCGGCCGGCTCATAGACATTGAGATACAGGCAGTCCTCGGCCTGCGCGCAGGTGGAGGAAAACGCATTCGCGGCACGGACGCCCGACCATTTCGCGGCAGGCTGCGGCACGCGCCAGCGCAAGTCGCCCACCGGCGGAGCGGCGAACGGCAACCCTTTGAAGACCACCACGCCATCCGCAACGATGCCCTGCGCCTCGCCTTGTCTCACTTTGACGGTCGGACCGTTGGCCGGCGCCGGCCCGGCGGGGTCGGCCTTTTGCGCCTGGCCAAAGACTGCGGCACTGGCCAAAGCAAGCGCGATCGCGGCGGCGTGAACGGCAAAACGAGGTGTCGACATGAAGCCCCCTGACCTATTGTTAAATCAACGAATCCACTTGTGAGCGCGCCGCTCGCGGCTGTTCCGACATGGATCGAGTGACAACGGAGCATAAGCGAAGTGGCGCAGGGCGGCGAGAAATACTCAAGGCATCCGCTGGAGGATTCATGGCCTCCGGGGGCGTTGCTTTGCGGAGACCGACTTAATGATCAGCCGCCGCCGTTGCTTAGGATCGAGCGGCTTCTTCGCCGATTTCAATGCCAAGGCCATGAGTTTTTTGACCGCGGGTTGCTCCAGGATTTTTCGATCGCTGAGGACGATGTGCCGTGCTCGTGTTCCGCTTCCCTTCAACACTTTGTCCGGATCGGGCAGCTTCGCGCCCTGCAGCAGAAAAAGGCTGACCCAACGCGGGAAAACCGCAATCGAAAAAATGGCCTCCGACGCTTTTTCACTTGGCCCGAAGCCGATGGCCAAGGCGTTGTAATTGTCGTAGACGAGTTCAATCGCACCCGGCAACTTCTTGCGAAGCTGCGCTAGGGCCGCACGAGCGGATGCGGCCACACGGGGATCGAATTTTGCGAGGAAGGATCCTAGCTGTTGTGCGGGGGTTGGATCTGACATGGTGGTGGACCGCCAGGAGCCGCTAGGTGCCAACCTCATATTCGCTCTGGACGAGGCCGCTTCCGTACTGGCGCGTCGTAATGTGCTTGAGAGGAATGTCGCGCCCCACGGCACCGAAGAGCGAAATTCCTTCGCCGATCAGCACGGGGACACGTGTCACGATCAAACGTTGAATGAGACCTGCGCGTAGAAATCCCTGGATGGTGATGCCGCCGTCGACGTAAACATGCTGTAGGCCTCGAGCAGCGAGCTGCGCGTGGACCTCAGCCGGGGATCCGGACAGGCGCTCCACGCGCGCCCGGGGCGGCGCCGCTGCAAGCGGTCGGGTGCTGAGCACGAACACAGATTTGTCACCGTAAGGCCACGCGTCAAACGCCAATACCGTTTCGTAGGTCTTGCGTCCAATGGCCAAGGCGTCGACGGTCGCCATAAACTCATCGTAGCCGTGAGGCTCGCCGCCACCCTCGGGGAGAAAATCAAGCGCGCCATCGGAGCGCGCGATGAACCCATCTAGACTCGTTCCGACAAATACGGATGCCTTCATGGAGGCTTGGGCGCAGCGATGAGGGAAACGTCCCGCGATGCGTCTGCGCCGTGTTTGATTTTGAGCCGCAATGTCTCTCCCACGGACTTCTGCATTGCCGTTTTGAGGGTATCAGCCGTGGCGCCTGCAACGCCGATTCCTTCGATCTCAACGATCATGTCGCCCGCAGAGAGACCGGCGTTGGCCGCAGGCGAAGCCGGAAAGATCTTGTCGATCTTGATGGAGCGCAACTTTGGATTGAGGATTCCGTCGGCATCAATTGTCAAGGCAAACCCAAACCAGCCCTTTTCGGCGGCTTGCAAGGCCAAGGGCGAAAATAAAAGCACCGCAGCTGCGGCCAGCAACATGAGCCGAGATCGGTGATTCATGAGATCCCCACCTATTGAACCGATTGGGAAGCCAATTGCCGCTCTCGCAGATACAGGAACAATGGAAGGCCGCAGCTGACGCCAATTAGACAGGTCGCACCTATCGGCAGCCAGAGCAGGCGCAATTTGCGGCGCGAGCCTTCACGACGGATAAAGACGATCAGCGTCACGGCCGATAGCAATACGTCCATCCCGAAAAATCCACCGATACGAGTGGAAAA
>DATNKC010000362.1:0-3904 GCA_035603615.1 Steroidobacteraceae bacterium
ACGCGATCGTTTGAACGCATGCGCAAGAGCTTGGAAAAGGCGCTGCGCCTGCTGGGGACCTAAGAGCGTGGCGCGCGAAATCTTCGTCAGTTACTCGCAGCCGGATTACGACTGCGCCACGGCGCTGGTAGAGCGGCTCGAAAAGGAGGGCATCGATTGCTGGATTGCCCCACGCGATATTGCCCCTTCGGCCGATTGGGCGGCGGAAATCATCGATGCCATTTCCAATGCGCGCGTGATGGTTTTAGTTTTCTCTGCGAGCAGCAACGATTCACCGCAGGTGCGCCGTGAAGTAGAACGGGCCGTGCACAAGCAGGTGAGCATCTTGCCGTTTCGCATCGAAAACGTTCTGCCCTCCAAAAGTTTGGAATATTTTCTGAGTGCGCAGCATTGGATGGATGCGTTTCCGCCTCCCCGAGAGGCGCATTACGCGCGGCTCTGCGCTTATCTAAAGGGTCACTTGCCAAAATCCGAAACTGGCGCGACCGCGGACATTGCCAGAACGCAGCCGGCACCCATTCTCGTTGGCACGCCGCCGCTGGACGGCGCCGAGCTGGTGCGCATCGAACGCCTCCTGGCGGGCTACATTGGTCCCATCGCCCGGCATCTGGTCAAAGCAGCCGGATCGCGAGCGTCGAACCTGGACGAGCTGGTGGCCCAGCTGGCGCAGGAATTGGAAACCGAAACGGATCGGCATGAATTTACCCGGCGCTGGCGCAGCGGCGAGGCCCGGGCACGATAGTTCGGTCCAGTGATATTGACCGGTTGCCGGGCATTCGGCAGGGACGGTAAGAAGACTCAAGGCCCAAAAGGCGAAGGGCCTTGAGTCTACTTACCGTCCCTGACGATTGCTCGAGCCGGTCTATATCACTCACCCGACCGACGGTGGCCACCCAAAACTCGTCCTCGAGCACCGTGAGTTTGAGCGTCGTGCGTGAACGGCCTGGGGGCATGGACAGCTTCGAGGCACTGCTCTTCCGTGCCTCGAAGCTGTCCATGCCCCCAATCCATGCGCGCCGCTCAAATTCACGGTGCGATGTCCCAGCCGAATGTCGCTCCAATGCGACAAAATTCGTAGTCTCGCGCGCTTTCTCTCGGACTAAAATCTCCGGCTAGGAACACCCGCGATTGAAAGCTGCAGGAGGAGTGATGAGACAGCACAATCCTTTGCGCCACCTCGGCGCCGCACTCGGATTTATGTTGGCCAGCGCCGTGGGCGGCTGCGTCGGTGGGTCCATGGATGGAAGCTCGATGTCTCCGAATCCGCCGCCGTCGGCTCCGCCGAGCGGTCCGAGCACAACGGCGCCACCGGCGGTGATGCAGGCTCAGCAAGACAACACGCCCGTCGATCCGGCCATCGTCACGGCCGACAATACCTTCGGTGTGAATCTGTTCCAGAATTTGTATTCCGGCACCCCCGGCAATGTGGCGATCGCGCCGATCAGCGTCGCCATGGCGCTGCAGATCGTCTACAACGGCGCCGGTGGCGCGACCCAGCAAGGCATGGCGCAGACGCTGCAACTCGGCTCTTTGAGCACAACGGATTTGAACAACGACAACGCCGCGCTGCAGGGATCGTTGATGAACCCAGACCCTCAAGTCAACCTGACCATTGCCAATTCGCTGTGGATGCATTTGGACACGAATCCGCTGCCCGCTGCGTTTACCCAAATGGATCAAACGTATTACGGCGCCACCGTGGGCGACTTGGCAGGCGCGCCCGACAATGTGAACAGCTGGGTCAACACCGCGACCAACGGCTTGATCAGCAGCATCTTGCCGCCCGGCAATTACGCTTCCGTGGTTGCGGTCATTGCGAATGTCATTTATTTCAAAGGCCAATGGAGCACGGGGTTTGATGCCAGCCAGACCGCTGCCGCGCCATTCACATTGATGGACGGTACCCAAGTATCGGTGCCCATGATGCATCAATCGGCGACCTACGGTTATCTGCAGGGCGCCAACTTTCAGGCGGTGCGCATTCCCTATGGAGCCGGAAGGTTCAGCATGCTGGCGGTGATGCCCAATGCCGGCACCAACTTCAACAGCTTCGTCGCCGGCCTCACGCCCGCCATGCTGAACACGTGGGAGGGTCAACTGCAGACCGTTATGGGCAATCTTTCGATGCCGAAATTCACGGCAACTTGGGGTGCATCGCTGGTGCAGCCGCTAACCGCGCTGGGCATGCAGGCGGCATTTTGCCCTTCGGCCAGCTTCCCGGGCCTCGGCACGGTCTGCATTCAAGATGTCGAGCACAAGACGGTCGTTGAAGTCGACGAGAGCGGGACGGTGGCGGCGGGGGCGACCACGGTCACGATCATTCCCACTGCGGTTGAGGCGCCCTCGTTCACGCTGGCGCTGGATCAGCCTTTCCTCTACGCCATTCGCGATGATATGACCGGCGAGCTGCTGTTCATCGGCACGATGACCAATCCCAGCTGAAAAACATCGATCCTACAAGCGATTTTCGGCCTTAAACCGCGGGCTGTTAACTCCGTCGCGGACCCGCTTAGGTTCCCGCTCTATATTCGCGGATCGAAAGTCCGCCTCATGGTGATACATGTCTTTGAGCGAAGAACAAGCCAAGTCCTACATGCTCAAGCTACTCGGCGCGATGACGCGCGCCGGCGGCTCGGACTTGTTCGTCTCGAAGGATTTTCCGCCCAGCATGAAGATCCAAGGAAAGATGCAGCCGCTCGCCACCCAGAAATTGACCGCGGAGGTCACCCGTGAGCTCGCGCACGCACTCATGAGCGAACGCCAGCGCGCCGAATTTGCCAAAGAGCTGGAATGCAATTTCTCCATGGCGATCCCGGATCTCGCCCGCTTCCGGGTCAACGTATTCGTTCAGCAGCTGAATGTCGGCATGGTCATCAGAACCATTCCCAACGACATGCCGAGTTTCGAGCAGTTGGGACTGCCGGAGACGTTCAAGGAAATCGTGATGTCCAAGCGCGGCATGGTGCTGGTGGTCGGCGCCACGGGTTCCGGAAAATCGACATCGCTGGCCGCCATGGTCGATCACCGCAACCGTTCCTCGCCAGGACATATCATCACGATCGAAGATCCGGTCGAATTCATACACCAATCGCAGATGTCATTGGTCACGCATCGCGACATCGGTCTCGATACCCACTCGTGGCATAAGGCGCTGAAAAATACTCTGCGGCAGGCCCCGGATGTGATTCTCATCGGCGAAATTCGCGATGCCGAAACCATGGAGCATGCGATCGTTTTCGCCGAAACCGGCCACTTGTGCATGAGCACGCTGCATTCCAACAGCGCCAGCCAGACGCTCGATCGCATCATCAACTTCTTCCCGGAAGAGCGCCGCAAGCAACTGCTCATGGATCTGTCCAGCAATCTGAAGAGCATCATTTCGCAGCGCTTGGTGCGCAAAGAGGATGGCAGCGGCCGCATTGCCGCCATCGAAATTCTGCTCAACACGCCGATCGTCTCCGACAAGCTGCTCAAGGGCGAATTTCACGACCTGAAGGAGATCATGGGCAAGTCGCGCGAGCAGGGCATGCGCACCTTCGATTATTCGCTGTTTGAACTCTACGACGCCGGCGTCATTGCCTACGATGAAGCAATCCGCAACGCCGATTCCGCCAATGAATTGCGCTTGAACATCAAGCTAAACAGCAAGCGCACCCCGCCGTCAAACACGGGCATTTACCACCAATTGAGCTGATTGGCCATTTTTGCGATATTTCGCTAGAATGGGAAAGCATTAATTGTTGCTATAGGCATATATGCCGCGGGCCCTATCCAAGTCCAAACCCGAACCGCGCCTGGTTTTGACCGGCGCCGTGCTGCGCGCATCGGCGCTGCTCGAAATCACGCAAGCGAGTCTGGCGCAAATACTGGGCTTGAGCCCCTCGACCGTCTCGCGCATGGCCAA
>DATNKC010000363.1:0-14879 GCA_035603615.1 Steroidobacteraceae bacterium
TCGTCCGTCATCCAGCGCCGCTTCAAAATGCTCCGGCTGCGCTCATCGAGCTTTTCGAGCGCCAATTCCAAGCGATCGCTCGAGTCCTCTTCCCACTCCGCGCGCTCCACCTCGACCGCGGGATCGGCATTGCTGGCCGGCAGATACATGGCCGGCGAATACGCCTCTTCCTCGTCGCTTTCCGGAGTCGGATCGAAGGACATGTCGCGCGCCGACAGCCGCTGTTCCATCTCGCGCACATCGGCCACATCGACGCCCAAATCGCGTGCAACGGCTGCGGTCTCCGCCTCCGACAGCCACGCCAAATTCTTCTTCATCTTGCGCAAGTTGAAGAACAGCTTGCGCTGCGACTTCGTGGTCGCAACCTTGACCAAGCGCCAGTTGCGCAGGACATATTCGTGTATCTCGGCCCGGATCCAATGCACGGCGAATGACACCAAACGAACGCCCACGGTGGGGTCGAAGCGCTTGACCGCCTTCATCAGGCCGACATTGCCTTCTTGAACCAAATCGCCCATGGGCAAGCCGTAGCCCAAGTATCCGCGCGCAATGTGCACCACGAATCTGAGGTGCGACAGCACCAGTTGCCGGGCGGCGTCCAAATCCTCCTCGGAACGGAATCTCACCGCCAGGGCGACTTCATCTTCCTTCGACAAAACCGGAATCTGGGACACGCGGTCTATATAAGAGTCCAGGCTCCCGACAGGGCCCGCGAACACCATTCCAGTTTGTTTAGCGACTAGAGCAGCAGACATTTGATACCTTCCTCCAATCAAATCTTCCCTTTAATTTACGGAGCCAATTGTAGCACTCCAAGGGTTAGAGTGCTAACCCCGGCCAGAGTTCTGCGCGACAGCAAAGTATTTAAAAACATATACTTATGCCGGTTCGATCGATCGTATATGGCGCGTTGCAGCAAGCCAGGAACCGATCCAGGATAGCCCCACCGCGAGCCCCAAAACGGCCACTCCCGTAACGATTTTCAGCCCCTCTAAACTGAAGCCACTGCCGTACAAAAACGCCAAGTGCGCCACCGGCCGAGCCAGCACCGTCGAGGCGACGGCGACCAGCAGCAAGGCCAGCAAACCGCCCCCCAATCCATACCAGATCCCGGTGTAGAGAAAGGGACGCCGAGTAAAGCCGTCCGACGCCCCCACCAGTTTCATGACTTCGATTTCGGCACGGCGATTCAGAATATCGAGTCGAATGGTGTTGCTGACGATGAGCACAATGCCGATGCCTAACAGGCCGCCGGTGAGCAACACCACCCGCCGCAGCAGGTCCAGCATGGCGTGCAGCCGCTTCACCCATTCCGTGTCGATCTGCACGGTCTGCACATCGCTCATGGCCGCAATCGCCGCTTTAAGGGATTCGGTTCCCTGCGGTGTGCTCGCGGCCAGCGTCGGGGTCACCACCAAAGTATCGGGCAACGGATTGTCCTCCAGGGCATCGAGTGCCGTGCCGAACCCAGAATCGCTTCGAAACTCCGCGAGCGCTTGCTCGGCGGTGATGAGGCGCACCGCGGCGACATCGCCGCGCTGCCGCAACTGCTTCGCCAGCGCCTGCACGCGGGCGGCGCCGGCCTTCTTATCCATATAGACCGACAAGTCATAGGCTTCGTTCCAATTTCCGGTGGCGCTGCGCGCGTTTTGCAACAGCAGGCTCAAGAAAAGGGGCAGGGCGAGGGCCACCGCGATGACGCCCATTGTCATCAAGGCCGAAACGGGTTGATGCACGATGCGGCCCAGCGAGCCGATGAGCACCTGCGCGTGGCGCGAAAAATAGGCGCCCACGCTCATGCGGCTTCCTCGCCGACGATGCGCCCCGCGCTCAAGACGATACGCCTCGCGCCCACTTGATCGATGAGATGCACATCGTGGCTGGCCACCACCACCGTCACACCGACTTCACTGAAACGCTTGAACAGCTTCATGACTTCGAGCGCAAGTTCCGGATCCAAATTGCCGGTCGGCTCATCCGCAATCAGGAGCATCGGCTTCGCCACCACGGCCCTCGCGATGCCCACGCGCTGCTGCTCGCCGGTGGAGAGTTCCAGGGGCAGAGACTTCTCTCTTCCCAGCAGGCCGACTTGATCCAGCGCCGCGCGCACGCGTTTATCGATCTCGCGCCGAGGAACGCCGGCGATCACGAGGGGCAGCGCGACATTGTCGGCAACCGGCCGGTCATGCAGCAATTTGTGATCCTGAAAGACCACGCCGATCTGGCGGCGGAAATGCGGTATGCCGCGCGGCTTCACACCCGAAGTATTCTGGCTGTTGACGATCACCTGGCCGCGAGTGGGCCGCTCGATCAGTGCAATCAGCTTCAGAATGCTGCTCTTGCCGGCCCCGGAATGCCCCGTCAAAAATGTCAGCGCGCCGCTCTCGATGTTGAATGACACGCCGGCCAGAGCCTCGCGACCGTTCGGATAGCGCTTGAAAACCTGGTCGAAGCGGATCATGCGGCCGCGTCGCGCGGTTCCGATTTCAACAGGGCCGATACGAATTCCGACGCGCTGAACACGCCGAAGTCCTCGGACTGCTCGCCGACGCCGATGAAGCGAATGGGAATCTTCAGACGCTGCGCGATGGCCAGAACCACCCCGCCTTTGGCGGTGCCGTCCAATTTGGTGATGACCAAACCGGTGACCCCCAGCCCCTTGTTGAATTCCTCGGCTTGCGCCACGGCGTTTTGGCCGATCGTACCGTCGAGCACCAACAGCACCTCATGGGGCGCGCTGGGATCCAAGCGTGCGAGCACACGCTTGACCTTCTTGAGCTCGTCCATCAGATGGGTCTGCGTATGCAGGCGGCCCGCGGTGTCGGCAATCAGGACATCGATGTTGCGCGCACGCGCCGCTTTCAAGGCGTCAAAGATCACCGCGGCGGGTTCGGATCCGGATTGTTGAGCCACGATCGGCACGTTATTGCGCTCGGCCCAGACTTCCAATTGTTCTCGCGCCGCCGCGCGGAAAGTGTCCCCGGCCGCCAGCATGACGCTCTTGCCCTCGGCGAGCAGCCGCGCGCTCAGCTTGCCGATGGTGGTGGTCTTGCCCGCGCCATTGATGCCCACGACCAGAATTACGAAGGGCTTGGCGGCAGGATCGATCACGAGCGGCTGTTCTACGGGCGCCAAGATTTGCGACATCGCCTCGTGAAGCGCCTTGAGCAGAGCATCGACATCGTTAAGCTCCTTGCGTGCCACGCGCTTGCGCAGCTCCTCGAGAATTCTCGAGGAGGCCTCGACGCCGACATCGGCGGTGATCAGCCGCGTTTCCAGCTCGTCCAAAATCTCGGCGTCGATTTTGCGTCCCGGCAGCAGGTCCGCAATATCGGTGGTCAGCCACGCGGGTCCTTGATTCAACTTGGCGCGCAGCCGCTTGAAAAATCCGCGCACGCTTGGACGTTCAGCTTCATTCGTCATAGAACGGTATGATACCGACAGTGGCTACTTCTAAGACGGATTTACCGGCGCCGACCGGCCGCAATTCGGTGCGTATCATCGCCGGCGCGTGGCGCGGTCGCCGAATTCACTTTCCCGATATGCCTGCCCTGCGTCCGACGCCGGATCGCGTCCGTGAAACAGTGTTCAATTGGCTGCAGCACTCCATAGCCGCCTCTCGGGCGCTGGATCTGTTCGCCGGCTCCGGCGCGTTAGGCCTCGAGGCGCTGTCGCGGGGTGCCCGGGAAGTGGTGTTTGTCGAGCAATTCCCGGCTGCCGCGCGTGCTTTGCAGGAGCAATTGGTTCGCTTTGGCGGCGCTGCCAAAGGCCGCATCTTGGAGATGGGCGCCGCCCGCTTTCTGCGCACGCCCGGTGCGCCTTTCGACCTCGCGTTTCTCGACCCACCCTTTGGAACGAATGCCTTGGCCGAGTACATTCCGCTGCTCGATTCCGGCAACTGGCTCAACGTTGGGGGTTTGATTTACTTGGAGAATGAGCGGGCTGCCGGTGTTCCGGCACTGCCGGCGCATTGGGAATTGCTCAAATCCAAGTCGGCGGGCGAGGTGGGGTATCATTTGGTCCGCGTCAACGGACGGAAATAGAAATGCACAAAAGAAATGCCGTCTATCCAGGGACTTTCGACCCGATCACCAACGGGCATACGGACTTGGTGCGGCGCGCTGCCTCGATCTTCGATCGCGTGGTGGTGGCGATCGCGGCCAATCCCAACAAAGCGCCCATGTTCACGCTCGAGCAGCGGGTCGAGATGTCGCGCCGCGTGCTCGCCGATGTGCACAACGTGGAAGTCAAGGGCTATGTGGGCCTGACCACGGATTTTGCCCGGCAAAATGGCCTGTCAGTGATCGTGCGCGGCCTGCGCGCCGTCTCCGACTTCGAATTTGAATTTCAATTGGCTAATATGAGCCGACACCTGACCCCCGAAATCGAATCGGTATTCATGACCCCGCAAGAGCAATACACATTCATATCATCGACGCTGGTCCGAGAGATCGCGGTGCTGGGAGGCAATGTCTCCGAGTTCGTGCATCCCATTGTGGAGATCGAACTGAAGCGGCATCGCAAGCTTTGATGGCCCCAGCGACACCTCGCGTGAGGCCGGTTACCGGATTCTTGTGGTCGCTTCTTGCGATCGGCATCATCATCAGCGGCTCGCCGGCCGCAATAGCCGATACGGCTCGTCCGGCCGTTGCGACCCGTCCAGCAGTTGCGCACAAAGGCGCGATTGCCAGTGCTTATCCGCTGGCGAGCCAGGCGGGCGAGGAAATTCTCAAGGAGGGAGGCAATGCCTTCGATGCCGCGGTAGCGGTCGCCGCGGCACTCGCGGTGGTGGAACCCAGCAGTTCAGGGTTGGGCGGCGGCGGCTTCTTTCTGTTGCATCGACAGGCCGACGGCTTCGAAACCATGGTCGATGCGCGCGAGAAAGCGCCGGGCGCGGCGACGCGCGATATGTACTTGGATAAGGCGGGCGAGGAAATACCGAACGCCTCGACCAACGGTCCGATTTCTTCCGCCATTCCCGGTGAACCTGCGGCATTCGAATACCTGGCGCGCAAGTACGGAAAATTGCCGCTGAAGCAAAGCTTGCAGCCGGCGATTCGCCTGGCACGCGACGGTTTTCCTTTGTATGCGCGGCTGCAATACGGCATCAAGGCGAAACACGACATTTTGGCGCGCTCGCCGGACGCAGCGAAGGCGTTTTTGACGGCCGACGGCAACGTGCCGGAGGTCGGCGCCATCATCAAGCAGCCGGAGTTGGCCCGCACCCTGGAAGCAATCGCAAACCAAGGCGCCAAGGGATTTTATGAAGGCGGTGTGGCCCAGAATTTGGTCGCCGGCGTGCGTGCGGGCGGCGGCATCTGGACGCTCGATGATCTGAAAAATTACCGTGTCGTCGAACGCAAGCCGCTGATCGGCGAATATCATGGCGCGCGCATTATAACGGCATCGCCGCCCTCATCGGGCGGCATCGCGGTGCTGGATTCGCTCAATATCCTTGCCGGTTTCGATTTGCATGACGAGGATTCCGCCACGCGCAAGCATCTCATCATCGAGGCGATGCGTCGTGCCTATCGCGACCGCGCGATTTTCCTGGGTGATCCGGATTTCATCAAGATGCCGCTGCAGCAATTGATGAGCGTCGACTACGCGGCCGGCCAGCGCAGCAGCATTCGCGCCGACAAGGCCATGCCTTCCGACTTGTTGCCGGGCATCGAGTCGGAGCCGAAGGGCATGAACACGACGCATTTTTCCGTGCTCGACGCGGCGGGAAACCGTGCGGCCGTCACCATCACAGTGAATTTGTTCTTCGGCAGCGGCTACATGCCGGCGGGGACCGGCGTGCTGCTCAACAACGAAATGGATGATTTTTCCACCAAGCCCGGCAGACCCAACGTCTTCGGACTCATCGGCAACACCGCCAACTCGATCGCACCCAACAAACGAAGTTTGTCGAGCATGTCCCCCACGTTCGTCGAGACGCAGAAGGGCATGATGATCATCGGCTCGCCCGGCGGAAGCACCATCATCAGCCAGGTGCTTCTGGGAGTCTTGAATTATGTGGACGGCATGAGCGCCGCGGACATCGTCAAGTACCCGCACTACCATCATCAATACCTGCCGGATGAAGTCGGTTATGAACAAGGTGCGCTGACCGACGGTGAAATTGCCAAGCTGCAGTCGATGGGCCACAAGCTGCGGCTGTCCAACCGTCAGTGGGGCAACATGCAAGTCATCACCTGGGATTTCGCCAGCGGAAAAGTCGAAGCAGCCTCGGATCCGCGCGGCGAGGGCGAGGGATTGGTTTACTAAAGCATCCGGCTAGCGATCGCCGGTTAGCGCTGGCACGTGGCGCACCAGTAAGTTGATCGCTGGCCTTGAGTGAATTGCTTGACGCTGGATTTGCACACGCGGCAGCGTTCTCCCGCGCGCTCATAGACAAATAATTTCTGCCTAAAATATCCCGGCACGCCGTCGGCGTTGACGTAATCGCGCAGCGTCGTGCCGCCGATTTTGATCGCGGCCGTAAGCACTGCCTTGATGGCGCCCGATAACTTGAGCGCCTCCGCTTTGGTGATCCGGCGGGCCGCGCGCCGCGGCGAAATTCCCGCGCGGAACAAGGCTTCACTGGCGTAAATGTTGCCGACGCCGACGACCAGTTGCGAATTCATGATGAGCTGTTTGATCGCAACTACGCGCTTGCGCGTGACGCGGAAGAGATACGCGCCGTCGAATGCCGCACTCAAGGGTTCCGGCGCCAACTTCTTCAGGAGCGGGTGCTTTTCCGGGTCGTCGTCCGTCCAAAACAGGCTGCCGAAGCGCCGCGGGTCGTGAAATCGCAGGACCCGGCCGCTATCGAGGACCAGATCCCAGTGTTCATGCGGTTTTGGCGGCGTCTTGTCACCGACGAGGCGCAGGCTGCCGGACATCCCCAGGTGCACGATGAGCGAGCCGGTTTCGAGCTGGATAATCAAGTATTTCGCGCGCCGCGCGACTGCGCGCACCAACTGCGCACGAACGGCCGCTTCGAGATTTGCCGCGATGGGCCAGCGCAGCCGGCGATCGCGGACGATGAGGTCGGTGACGCGCTGCCCGACCAGTGCGGGCGCGATGCCGCGCCGCGTAGTTTCTACTTCAGGAAGCTCGGGCAGCGGCGAGCCGGACTATTTGATCTTCGATTCTTTATAGGCGACGTGCTTGCGCACCACGGGATCGAATTTCTTCGTCTCGAGCTTGTCGGGATGCAAACGCTTATTTTTGGTGGTCGTGTAGAAGTGACCGGTGCCGGCGGAAGAAACCAATTTGATTTTGTCGCGCATGTGCAGCCCCTTAAACCTTGATGCCCTTGGCTCGCAAGTCCGCGACCACTACGTCGACGCCGCGCTTCTCGATGGTGCGCAAACCGCGAGTCGATACCCGCAGGCTGATGAAGCGCTTCTCGGATTCCGACCAAAATCGGTGGCTATGCAAATTGGGCAGAAAGCGGCGGCGCTTGCGATTGTTCGCATGCGAAACCGTGTTACCCGTTTTGGGGCCTTTGCCCGTGACTTGGCAAACTCGCGACATGGCTAAACCTTTGAAATGGAAGCTTTGAAAGAGCCGCGTTTTATACCAGGGTCAGTACGTCACGGCAAGACCCGGCAATAAATAATGGGCCAGATTCAAGGAGTTGCGTGCGGGGGTGGTTCCCCCAGCACCGATCTCATCAGTTCCGTATCGGCGTATTCCGTCACGGCTGCCACCTGACCGTCGCGAAAGGCAAATATCCAACAATAGGTATTGTCGTATCTGCGGCCGTCTCGGGTCGTGTTCTGACCCTGTCCTTGCACCGCGACCATATTGCCTTCCGCGATCATGTGAAACGCATGGCTCTCACGAGGGGGCGCCAGAACCCGCCGCAGAGGCGCGAACAAATCGCTCATGATCTGCGGCTTGCCGCGATAATTCTTCGACCAACCGGTGCTGCCGATGACGGTCCACTCTGCATCCTCCGCCAATGCATCCACAAAGGGTTGCCAATTTCCGCTCGCGGTTTCGCCAAAGATGTATTCCAAGCGTTTTCTCGGTGTGTCGATATCGGTGCTCACGGCCTAGTGTTCCCAGTGGCCCGGTACGTAGCGCCACTGCGACCCCATCGGTTCCCATTGATCGGCGACCCAATGCGCCTTGCCATGCTGGATGATCCAGCTGCCCGATATCCATCGGTACGCTTGATGGTTCCATTCCCAGTGTCCCGCCGCCCAAACATAGCCGTCACGCGGGCGGCCCATGTTTTCGGGCCTCGGTGGGGGTGGCGCAACGTCGGTAATGATCTCGGCCGCGATTGCCGGAGCGGCACGGAGCAGCAGGATTCCGTCGGCAAAACACACAGCAGCCAGCAACACAATACGCGGGAGGTCCATGGCTAATTCCACTCAGTATACGATATGAACGAATCATACCCCTTTCGTATAGTTTGTCAAAATAGAATTAAGTCAAATGGCCCTGGTTTTTGGGCACCTCGATTGCTTGGCGATGGGAGTTATTTCGCCTTGGCCAGAACGCGAGCGCCGGCCAAATAGGCGCGGGCAAAGGCGCCGACTTCCTGCTCCATTTGGGCTGTGCTCTCGCTGCGGCTGGCGAGAGGTGCGCTGCCGAAATACAGCGCGCGCGCCACTTGCTCGGCATTGCGCCCGAGTTGAGGATCCTCCGCGATGGCCTTACGGAGCATGTCCTGCATTTCCACGTCCAGGTTGGCAAAAATTTCGCCGGCCATGCTGTGCGTGTAAGTTAGCAATTCCGCGGCATGCGGCGAGGCGCGCACCAACGTAAAAACCGGGCGATGCTTCGCGACCACTGCATCAGCCAGCCGCTCATCCAACGCGGTGTCGGGTTTCATTAAAGCCTGTTCGACGGAACCTCGCAAAATGCGCGCCATGCGCGCGCAGACCTCGACGTAAAGCTCATCCTTGTTCTTGAAATAGCTGTAAAGCGTTGCCTTGGCGACATTGGCCTCACGCGCGACCAACTCCATGGTGACCGCTCGAAAGCCCACTTTTTTGAACAATTCCTCGGCCGCGCGAATCACGCGCTTGTAGCGCGCATTTTCGTCGATTTGCGTGTCTTGTGCGGGGCTGGACATGAACGAATCATACGGCAAGTGTGCACAATGCCCTAGGCGGACTCCACCACACCCCATGCGGACGCGGTATCGTAGACGAACCTCTCCTCCGCAATGCGATCGCCGACCCAACGTTGCAGCGCAATTTCGTTCAGCCGCCGCGTGATCCCGTCCTTGGAGGTGGCATCGAAGATCCAGTTGATCGCGACGCGATCTCCGTCGACGAGAAAAATCGGATCAGGATGCGTGTACATTTTCACGCGTTCCAGAACCTTGGCTTCATGCGCCATTAGCAGTGCGCGTCCTTGCCTCGGCGACTGCAGATTCTCCTGCATCGACGCGTCCTCATGGTAGTAGTCGGCAATGGCGCGCACATGATCGCCGCCCACGACCGATGCGATGAAAGCTGCAACCCGTTCGCGGCTCGGCACGGGTTGCTCTATTTAACGCGCGCCAGCGCCATATGCGAAAACCTCGACGGTCCGAGACTATGCTCGCCGCTTGGATCATATCTTGCCAAGGCCTCGCTGCCGCTCACGTCTTCAACCAGATCAAGACCGCAGGGCGCGAGATTTGCAGCCAGTTCGGCGGGTGCAAAGCCCGACAGGAAGGGTTCGCCGATGGCGGCTACGCGCTGTTCCAATGCGCGGAACGATTCGGACTGCGCTTGAAAAACCCGTTCATCGAAGTAGGTAAAGACTACCTCGCTTGCCGACGGGCTGCAGGAGGCAATCGACCTCAAGGTCGCGAGGTTTGCCTCGCGCGTCAGATACATCGTTACGCCGAGCCACGAGAAAAACGTCAGCCGCTTCGTGTCAAACGTCGACCGCGCGAGCGCCGCCGCAACGCTCTCTTGGGATAGATCGGCTGCGATGAAGTGCACGGCATCGGGCAATACTATTCCGCATGCATCAATTCGTTCGATCTTCAGCCCCTGAGTCGCGGGGAAGTCGATCTCAAAAATTTGCAGATTCGCCGCATACGCGGGGCGCCGCAAAGAGAAACTGTCGAAGCCCGCGCCAATCAAGACGTATTGCGAAACGCCCTTGGCCACCGCGGTTTGCAAAGCGTCTTCGGCAAACCGCGTCCGCATGATGACGTTGGCGTAGGACGCGTTGCGCCTCAGCGATTCGTCCAACGACTCGCCGGCAGACGCCACGACACGCTTCACAGATTCAGGCACGAGCCGATCGCCCCAGGGATCGTCGATCAGGGGATGCGGATCGAGCCGCGTATGCGCCGCGCGCATCAGCGACGTCGCGAGGGCGGTTCTGCTCGCCGTTAGTTTTTCCACATTATGTCCACGCCACTCATATATCTTAGGTGCGGCGCGTACTTGAAGCACGTGACGCCGCATTAACGTTGCCGCTCGTACCGCAGGGCATACTGGCCGCGGAGTTGTCACATGGAAACCTTATATGAAACTGAAGATCCTGACGATATTTAGCGGTCTGTTGCTGTTGCCGCTGTTCGCGAATGCCGATCTGCCGGGTAAGCATCCCGCCTATTTGCATGCGCTGTCGGATTTGCGTACTGCGCGCTGGATGTTGGAGCATCGGCCGGGGGACGCCGCGGTGAGCGGCAATGAAGATGCGGCCATCACCGAGATCGATGCGGCGATCCGCGAGATCAAGCACGCGGCGATCGATGACGGCAAAAATGTCAACGATCATCCCAATGTGGATGTGGCCGCCGATCGGCCCGGACGCTTGCACAAAGCGCTCGAACTCTTGAGAAAGGTGCATTCGGACGTGGCGCGCGAGGAGGACGATCCCGCAACGAGGGGCTTGCGCGATCGCGCCGTGGGCCATATCGACGGTGCGATCCATGCCACCGAACATGCGATCGGGGACGTGAAGACGGGTCGTTGAAACTCAGGTCGGTCCTGAGCCGGGTGCGCCGCCCTGGGGCGTACCCGGCAATCTCAGCAATTTGAAAAGACTTCTCGGCAGGACGGCTTTGGTGACGGGCGCCTCGCGCGGCATCGGCGCGGCCGTGGCGCTGATGATGGCGGAGCAGGGTGCGGATGTCGCCATTAACTTTCGCAGCAAGGGATCCCGCGCCGAGGAGATCGCAAATCAAGTGCAAGCGCTCGGGCGGCGAGCACTACTGGCACAAGCCGACCTGACGGATCAAAGCAGCGTCGAGGCCATGGCCCGCGCCATTGAGCATATTTTCGGTCGGCTCGATGACCTGGTATTGAATGCCAGCGGCGGTCTCGAGAAAGGTAAACCCGCTTCCTACGCGATGGAACTCAATCTGACTGCGCAAGTGCGGACACTGAACGCCGTGTTGCCGCTGATGCGAAGCACTGGAAGCATCGTCTTCGTCACCAGCCATCTGGCGCATTTTTACGGCCGCAGGCCCGTGCATGGCGTCTATGAACCCATCGCGGCGAGCAAAAAGGCAGGCGAGGATGCCCTGCGATCGCGAATACCAGAATTCGAAGCGCGCGGCATTCGCCTCGCGATCGTGAGCGGCGACATGATAGAAGGAACCATCACGCCGAAACTGCTCGAGCGGACGCAACGAGGGTTGATGGAGAGCCGGCGCGCCCAGGCAGGCGCGCTTCCCACCGTGCAAGAATTTGCCGCCGCCATCGTGGATGCCGCCGCCGATGCGCGCCGGCCAAACGGGCACGTGTCTTTCGTGGGGCCGACCGACTAGACTCACCCTGCATCCAACGAGGGACACTCCGCATGACCTTAGGTGAAGCACGCGAGCTCAAGCGCACGATCGGCAATCGACAGCTGAGCATGATCGCGATCGGCGGTGCGATCGGCACCGGCTTGTTCTTCGCCAGCGGCGCGGCTATCGCTCAAGCGGGTCCAGGCGGCGCGTTGCTGGCGTATGCCACCATGGGGCTCGCGGTCTATTGCATGATGCAGTCCCTGGGCGAGATGGCGACGCAATTGCCGATACCCGGCTCTTTTGAGGCCTATGCGGAACGCTTCGTCGATCCTTCGCTGGCCTTTGCGGTTGGCTGGAATTATTGGTTCAGCTGGGCCATCACCCTGGCCGCCGAGCTGGTTGCGGGCGCGCTCATCGTCCAGTTTTGGTTTCCGCACTCGAATTCCGCCTACTGGGCCATGGGATTCTTCGCGGTCCTGCTGGCCTTGAATCTCTTGTCGGTGAAGGCGTATGCCGAGGCGGAATACTGGTTCGCGGGCATCAAGGTGGTCACGGTGATTATCTTCGTGGCGGTCGGTCTCCTGATGATCGCCGGCATGTTCGGCAACCACAGCAGCGGGTTTCACAACTGGACCTTGAGCGATCCCAAAGCCGGCACGCATGCGCCGTTTGTCGGCGGATTTACCGCCATGCTCACGGTATTCCTGGTGGCGGGGTTTTCCTTCCAAGGCACCGAGAGCGTGGGTCTGGCCGCAGCCGAAACGGAGAATCCCGCCAAGAACGTGCCGAAGGCGATTCGCAGCGTCTTCTGGCGCATTTTGTTGTTTTACATCGGCGCCATTTTCGTCGCAGGCACTTTGATCGCTTATACGGATCCGAATTTGCTCAATGCGGACGAAAGCCACGTGGCCTATTCGCCTTTCACCATGGTCTTGCAACAATTGCCGACGGTGGGCTACTACGCGGCGAATCTCATGAATGCCGTGATTCTCTCCTCGGTACTGTCCTGCGGCAATTCATCCATGTACGTGGCATCCCGCATGCTGCACGCGATGGCCCATGGCCGCAAAGCGCCGAAGATGTTCGGCATGCTGAATCGACGAGGAGTGCCCGTGCTGGCGCTGTTAGCGACCGGCTTGGTGAGCGCTCTGGCATTTTTCTCCACCGAGGTGGGCGACAAGAAAATCTACCAACTGCTCTACAATGCGTCGAGCTTGAGCGGGTTTATCATCTGGCTCGGGATCGCGGTTTGCCATTTGCGGTTTCGCAAGGCCTGGGTCGCACAGGGTCGCAGCCTGGATGATCTGAAGTTCAAATCGAAGTTCTACCCCTACGGTCCGTGGCTCGCGCTGGTGCTGTTCCTCATTGTCCTGTTCGGCGCCAACATCGCTGTGTTCCAGACCCCGGTGTTTTCTTGGTTCGACTTCGTGACCGACTACCTCCTCATTCCGACCGTCGTCGCCCTGTATTTGGGACACAAGTTTTGGAACAAGACGCATCTGGTGCCCCTCAAAGAGTGCGATTTCGATTCGGGAAGCACTGCAACTGCGCGGGATTCTCCGCGTTAGCCGTGCGGTCATAAGGAGCAGGGTATGGGATCTCTGAATACCGCGCTGATGCAACACGGATATGTAATCTTGGCCGCGATCGTTCTTCTCGAGGCGATCGGCATCCCGGTGCCGGCCGCGGTGGCGCTGCTGATCGCGGGCGGCGCGGTGGCGCGCGGAATGCTGCAGGCTCAGTATGTGCTGGGCATCGCCGTGTTCGCGATGCTCGCCGGCGACACCCTGATGTTCTTCTTGGGCCGCTATACGGGCTGGTGGTTGTTGGGGCTGCTGTGCCGCGTTTCCCTCAATCCCGAAGCGTGCATTTTGCGATCGGCCGATTCTTTCTATCGCCGCGGCCGCACGCTCTTGGTCGTCGCCAAGTTCATTCCCGGGATCAACACCATGGCGCCTCCGCTGGCGGGCAGCATGAATATGCGTACCCTCACTTTTCTGCGCTTGGACTTGGCAGGTGCGCTGCTTTACGTGGGTTCCTATCTGGTGGTCGGCTACGTATTCAGCGGAGCACTGGAAGTGGTGACGCGCGGCTATGACTCCGCAGGCCGCGTCATCGGCTGGATTGTTCTCGCGCTGGTGATCGCTTATTTACTGTTTCGCGTGTGGTTGTGGGTAAAAGGGCGTGCCCTGAGCGCTGTGCCGTTCGCGCATCCGGAAGAGGCTGCGCGGGAATTGGCGACGGGCGCGCCTGTCTATGATGTCCGCAGCCACGGTTACTTCGATCCCAAGGCGACTCGCATCCAAGGGTCTCGGCGCCTGGATCCCAACGCGCTGCACCAGTCGGGCGCGGAAATGCCTGAAGCAGGCAAGGTTTTTGTTTATTGCACCTGTGTTCGACAAGCCACCAGCGCCAAAGTGGCGCGTGAGCTGCAGAAGATGCTGCTGGGAAAGAACGTGCGGGTCACGGTGATTCAAGGCGGCCTGAGCGCATGGGTCAAGGCGGGGCTGCCGGTGGAGGACGTGCCGCCGGAAGAAGTCGCAAACCTGCCGCTGTTCGATTAGCTGCGGAAGGTCGTTACGATGCATCCTTGATCGCGTCGGCAAACTTTCGCATAAGCCGTACCAATTCGTCGAAGTCGCGCGGATCCCAGGTCTCGAAAACTTGACACAGAAGGCATTTGTCCGCATAGTTCACTACATGGTGAACTATAAGGAGCGGCGGCTCGACCGCACTTTTGCTGCGCTGGTGGATGGCACTCGCCGGGCGATCCTTGCGCGCCTCGAGCG
This sequence comes from Steroidobacteraceae bacterium, assembly GCA_035603615.1. GTDB lineage: Bacteria > Pseudomonadota > Gammaproteobacteria > Steroidobacterales > Steroidobacteraceae > Bog-1198. The sequence goes on from DATNKC010000363.1 coordinate 14,479, forward strand.
CGAAGACAGCGCGACTGTGAGCGAGCTCGCGCAGCCCTTCGCGATCAAGCTGCCCGCGGTGATGAAGCACTTGGACGTTCTGCACGATGCCGGCCTCATCACGCGAACCAAGGCGGGGCGAATCGTCACGGTGCGGCTCAGGCCGGAACCGATGAGGGAAGCAATGGACTGGCTGCAGCGCTACCAGCGCTTCTGGTCGGGCAGTCTGGATCGTCTCGCCGCCTATGCCGAACGCAAGGATACCGAGGCAAGGAAGAAAGCATGACCAGTCTGACCCTGGTGCGCCAAATTCGCGCCCGGCCGTCGATCGTCTTCGAGGCGCTGACCGCGCCCGATGGCATTGCTCAGTGGTGGGGTCCGGACGGCGGGCCGGTCCTTCTTGCCGAGACCGATGTGCGAAT
>DATNKC010000364.1:0-4804 GCA_035603615.1 Steroidobacteraceae bacterium
CTGTGGCCCCGCTTGCACCAGGGTGTTGTTATCGCGGCCGCGACGCCGGTGCGTGTTTCTCCGGTTCCCATGGGAGATCCGCTCTTCACGCTTCCGGAAGGTGAAAAGGTGAAAATTACCGCCGAGCACGAAGGTTTCGCGCTGATTGAAACGCGAGCGGGCCGGGCCGGTTGGATTGCGAACTCGAATTTCGCGCCGATCGTACCGCGCTAGGCCTCAAGGATTCTCTAGTCCGGCCGATTCGGCTTCGGGGCGCCCGTGTGCAGCGGTAGCTTGGTCGATGAGTCGTCGGACTTTCGCAGCGGGCCGCGCCCATCCTTGGGATTCGTGACGCCGTCTTCCTGCAGATTCTTTTTCGGCGCAGTCCGCGACGAGTCAATCACCTTGTCCGGCATGGGATTTCTCCAGATCGGTTTACAGGATGAGTCCATTGCGCAACGCGTAAGCCGTCATGTCTGCATTGCTGCTGAAGTTCATCTTTTCTAAAATTCTCGAGCGATAGGTGCTCACCGTCTTTACGCTCAGGCTGAGTTCCTCGGCGATTTCGCCAACTCCAGCGCCGGCCGCGAGTTTGCCGAATATTTGAAACTCTCGGACCGACAGTCTTTCGTGCAGCGGTTGGTTTTGATCGTGCGCCGACTCGAGGTCGGCAGCCATCGCCTCCGCGAGCGAAGCGCTCACGTATCGGCGCCCAACCAGGACCGTGCGAACGGCTTTCAGCAACTCCTCCGGCGAGCCGCCTTTCGACAGATAGCCGCTGGCGCCGGCGCGGAGCACGTTCCGGGCGTACTGGGCTTCCGGCAATCCGCTCATGATCAGCACGCGCACTTTGGGATAGCCGCTGGTCACATGCTTCAGGATATCCAAGCCGCTACGGTCGGGCATGTGGATGTCCATGAGCAGCAAATCCCACTCATGCCGGCGCAACTGGTCCAATGTTTCGTTGCCGCTGGCGGTTTCTCCAATCGCCGTTATGCCGGCCTCAGCCTCCAGGAATTGCTTGTAGCCAGCCCTCACGACCGCATGATCGTCAGCAATAAGTACTCGCGACATCGTGATCCCTTTTTGTTGGTAGAGTTCAGGAGATTTATGCTCCTCAGCCGGCGCAAGGCGCAAGGCCGAAGGGCCTAACCGAGCGTCGGGTTCGTCCTACAGTCTCTCTGCTAAGCTGTGGTCGATGAGATCGTGTAACAAGCGCGTGCCTAGGCGGTCTGTCGACCCCCTATTCGAGATCAAGCTTGAACTCAAACCTCACGGCTCACGGGAGGCGTCTCGAACGCTGCATCACGAGTTGCGGGCCGCCATTTTGGAGGGCCGTCTCGCTGCTGGAGCGAAATTGCCTGCCACCCGAAAGTCGGCGGTATTCTTTGGCGTTTCACGCAATACCGCAGCCGATGTATATGAGAGGCTGGTGACCGAGGGTCATGCCGTGACTCGCCATGGCGCGGGCACCTTTGTCGCTGAAAGATCTTTGGCTTCGGCAGCGGCGCGCCGAATCGACGAGCCCGCAGCGGCGCAGCGGTTGAACGAATTTTGGCTGCGTGCCGATGTCACCGCGGCAATGGGTTTCTGGCAGGATTCAGGCGAACCGACTTCAGCGGCGCGCAAAGGCACGCCGGTCGATTTTCGACCCGCGATGGTGGATTCACGCCTCTTTCCACTGGACGTATTTCGCCGCGTCAGCGCCAAGCAATTGCGCGGCCTGGAACGGAGGCCGGCCAGCTACAAGAGCGCGCAGGGAAATCAAGGCAACTATCATCTTCGCAAGGCCATCATCAAGCACATCGCGATCACGCGAGCGGTTGCATGCCAAGCAGAAGACATCCTCGTCACCTCCGGCGCCCAGCAGGCGTTCGATTTGCTCGCCAGGGCGTTGGTTACGCCGCATGAGACCACCGTTGCGCTGGAAGATCCTGGTTACCCGCCGATGCGAGTGGCGTTTGCCGCCGCCGGCGCGAAACTCGCTCCCGTGGGAATCGATGCGGAAGGTCTGATTGTCGAGCAGCTGCCCTCCGACGTGCGGGTAATCTGTGTTACCCCGTCGCATCAATTTCCCCTGGGGGTGACAATGTCGCTGCGCAGGCGGCAAGCCTTGATCGAATTTGCCCGCGAACGCGGAGCGGTCATCATCGAAGACGATTATGACGGGGAATTTCGCTATGAAGGCAGCCCATTGCCGGCGCTGCGCACGGCTCGGGCCGCGGACGTGGTGTTCTATGTCGGCACATTCTCGAAGTGCATGCTCTCAGCGCTTCGCTTGGGGTACATCGTTGCACCAAGTTGGGCAATCAGTACGCTCACGGCCGCGAAGAATTGCTTGGATTGGCATTGCCCAACCCCGATTCAAAGCGCGGTGGCGGGATTCATAGCCGAGGGCCATTTGACGCGTCATGTGCGCAAAATGCGCCACCTCTACGCGTTGCGCCGCCAATTGCTGTTGCAGTTGCTGCAGGAGAATCTCAGCCAGTGGCTGACTCCCATTCCCTCATACTACGGCATGCACATTGCCGCGTTGGCGCAGCCTGCCCTCGATCTTGAACCCGTGGCGGCAACCTTGCTGCAACAGCAGGTCAAGATTCATACCCTGAGCCGATACTTTCTCGGACCGCAAACCCAGATCGGGCTGGTGTTTGGCTACGGCACGGTCGATCTGGCGCAAATTCGGCGCGGAATGTCGCTGCTGCGCAAAGCTCTGCAAAAGTGACGCCGTTATGCGACGCGCCGTGCGTGTAGGATTTACATGCCGCGAACGCGACGACACCTTGCACAACCGTGTAAAGTCCTATCGGAAGGGGCGCTGAGCACGTGACCGATCCCGTAACCAAAAGTACGCGCACCGCGTCGGAAGCCAAAGCGAAACAATTAGGCTTCTTGCGGCAACTATCTCTGATGATCCGGGCGATCTCGAGTTCGCCCGTGGGCAGAAAGATCGTGATCTTGATGGTCGAGATCGTCTTGGTCATCATTGCAACAGCGTACGGCCAGATTCGTCTCAACCGCTGGAATAAGCCCTTCTACGACGCACTGTCGCGCCGTGACTTTCGAGAGTTTCTGTTTCAGCTCGGGGTCTTTTTCGTTATTGCCGGCTGCGTCCTGGCGCTCAACGTGCTGCAGAGATGGCTTGGGGAGATGCTGCAGGTCAGATTGCGCGAGGGCTTGGTGCGCAGTCTTTTGCGCGATTGGATGCTGCCGCGCCGGGCATTTTGGCTCGCCAATTCCGGCAGCATGGGCGTCAACCCCGATCAGCGCATTCACGAAGATGCGAGAAAACTCTGTGAGTTGTCCGCCAGCTTGGGCATAGGATTGTTTCAAGCCTCCATTTTATTCGGCACATTTGCCGGCATTCTCTGGACGCTGTCGAGCACTTTCAGTGTTCATTTTGGAGATCGGGATTATCTGATTCCCGGCTTCATGTTGTGGGCCGCAATTATTTACGCCAGCGCCGGTTCGTTGCTGAGCTACTGGGTCGGTCGGGGCCTCATCAATCGCAATGCCGATCGCTATGCGCGGGAAGCCGACCTGCGTTTTTCGCTGGTGCGGGTCAATGAGCATGTCGATGCAATTTCGCTCGCCGCAGGGGAGCAAGACGAGAGAGCCCGCATCGAACGGCGTCTGGGGGATGCGCTGCGGGCGACGCGCCGCATTGTGTGGGGGCACACAAATCTCGAATGGGTCGTTGCGGGATTCGGCTGGATCACCCAGGTCGCACCGATACTCGTGGCGGCGCCGCTGTATTTCACCGGAAAGGTCTCATTCGGCGGCATGATGATGGCCGCAGCGGCTTTTACCCAAGCGCAATCCTCGTTGCGCTGGTTCGTCGATAATTTCAGCGTCATCGCCGATTGGCGCGCGACTTTGCTGCGAGTCGCAAATTTCCGTCAGGCGGTGATCACTACGGATGAGCCTCGCGGCTTTGAAAGCCGCATCGTGTACGAGGAGGGCGATCCCGGCAAAATCAGGATTGAAAACCTGCATACTGAATCTTCCGCCCATGCCGACATGCTCAAAGAACCCAAGGTTGTCATCGAGGCAGGCGCGCGCGTATTGGTGCTGGGCGCGCCGGGAACCGGCAAGACGCAGCTTTTCCGTGCATTGGCCGGCTTATGGCCATGGGGTTCCGGTCGCATATTTCGCCCGCCCGGCGAACAGATTTTCTATCTGCCTCGCGGCACACCGTATTTGCCGCGGGGGAGCTTGCGCGAAGTGCTGGCATACCCCTTGAAGGCGGAAAATTTCAGCGCCGACGCGTTTGCACGGGCGTTGTTTCGTTTGGGGCTTGAGCGCCTGGCGCCGCTGCTCGATGAGACCCGCCGCTGGGATCGTGAATTGAGCCAAGACGAACAGCTGTGCTTGGTATTTGCGCGAATGTTGATTCAGGCGCCGCCTTGGGTGCTCATCGACGGGACTTTGGGTTTGCTCGACGATGATGTTCTCGAGCTGGTTATCGACGTGTTTACCAAGGAGCTTAAAGCCACCGGCATTATCCATATTGGCGGTCCCGGGGAAGCCCACGACCTATTCTCGGGGATTCTGCATCTCATCAAGGCGCCGAAGCCATCCCCAATAGCAGACGAACATGGCGGAGATGTCGAGCGCGCGGCATCGCGTATCGAGCGCGGAAAGTCCCGATGAGGCAGATCGCAAGGCTGGCTGCTCGATTGATCGACACTTTTGCAATGCTGACGGCATTTCTATTGATTGCCGTTTCGCCGTCGTGGGGAGCGCAGGTATTCGATTTTCGGGTTCCGGCTTCACCGTCGGACGCCGCGGCCGCCATCAGTGATCTGGCGTCTCGGCTTATTCC
>DATNKC010000365.1:0-4855 GCA_035603615.1 Steroidobacteraceae bacterium
CGTCCCTGTTCCTCGAGCTCCTCGTTGCTGACGCGCAATTCTTCGGCGCCGGCCTGGAGTTCCTCGGCCTGCTGCTGGGTTTCCTGCAGCAATTCCTCGAGACGTTGGCGATCCTTGGCGGCGCGCACGGCGACGGCGATCGATTCGGACACACGCGACAGGAGTTCGCGCTGATCTGCATCGGTGGCGCCAAAGAACCCCAGTTCCAACACAGCGTGTACCACGCCGTCAATACTCGCGGGGACCACCACCAGCTCATTGGGCGTGCCTTTGCCGATACCCGATGAAATCGGCAAATAGCCGGCCGGGACATCGCGCACTCGAAGAGCGCGTTTGTCTTTGGCCGCCTGGCCCACCAAGCCGTCGCCGGGACGCACGGCTTCCGGGCCATCCGATGGAATGGCATAGGCGGCGAAACGTCGATACTGGCCGGCGTCGGCAATGTACACAGCGCCGACTTGTGCCTCCACGAATCCGGCGAGGAAGCCGAGCAGATTGTTGCCCAATTTCTCGAGCGACTGGTCTCCCTGCATCTGCTCGCTCAAGCCCATTTGACCGGACCGGATCCAAGCCTGGGCCTGACGAGTTCGAAAATCGCGAGACGCGACCAACGCGGAACCGGCAATCAGGAACAGCAATACTCCCGACCCGCCCCAGGTCACCGCCAGCGACACGGTCGCGGCCTGGCGCGACTCTTCCGCATGCTGCGCGAGCAGCTGCCGCTCGGCCGCCTCCATCGCGCTTGCCGCGGCACGGATCCGATCCATGTAGATCTTGCCGCGGTCGGTGCGCACGACGGCCAGAGCTGCGTTAGGCTTGCCGGCACGGCGCAGGGTAATGGTGGAATCCAATTCCGCCATTTTGAGATTCGCCAGCGACTCGAGCGCATCGAGGCGACGCCGCTGCTCGGGCCGGTTGACCAGCAGCGCCCGCATCGACTTGATCTCTTCCGGCAGCGCATCCTTCGCGTCGGTATAGGGCGCCAGGTAACTTTCCTCACCGGTGAGCAGGAATCCGCGCTGCCCGGTTTCCGCATCGATTACGGTCGAAAGCAGGCTTTCCAGACGCCCGAGCACTTCGATGGTTTGCGTCAGGTTTGCCGCGGTCGCCGTCGTTGCTTGCAACGACTGATAGGACAGCAGCGCGATGATCGCCACGGCGGCCACGGCGAGCAGGAATCCAATCAGGGTCTTGGGCGGCAGGGGTAGACTGCTGCGTACCGTGCCGAGCGAGCTTTTTGCAGAGTTATTGGAATCCATGACAGTGCTCGAAGGGCCTTGCGCGAAATTCTACGTGAGAAGCGCAAGCCTGCCTGTAGGACACGGCTGACATTCGCGGGCAGCGCTTAACATAGCGCCGCTAGATCGCATTGTTGATTGGCGCGGCCCGCGGCCTCTGCAGCGATAGCAGGAGCAACACACCTGCCAGCACAAAATATGCGGCGCAAAATTGAATCGCGACATTGCGCGCAATGCCGTCCAACTGCGGCAACACATACGCGCTGCCATCCAATCGCACTGAGTGAATGATCCCAAAGAAACTCAAGACCCCACCCGCAGCGAGATAAACGGCCGCGGCGCGCAGTCTGCGTTCGATCATTTCCACCACGAACGCCGCCCAGATCGTCGCGGTAATGATGAAACCGTTACCCAAGGCCACGATCACGCTTAAGGTAGGCAAGCCGTGTTCGGGTGCCGCCATGAGTGCCGCGAATTTCTCCGGCGCGATGAATTTAGGGTCGCTCAGTTCAATGGTCAGCAGCCGCGCGATCGACGGGAAAAAACTGATGGCCACGGCGATGGCATGGCGCGCGGGCACGGCAGTGAATGCCTGTGCGGTGATATTGAGCGCCAGAAACACCAGCACCGGCGCGAGCGCGGCGAGCGGCACCAGCTCGATCAGGTTCGCCAGGAAGCCGAGCATGCCGCCGACGCCGACGAAAACGCCCGTCAACAACGTGTATCCGGAGCGCGCGCCCATCTCCTTGAACGCGGGATGCCCAATGTAAGGCGTCGTCTGCGCGACACCTCCCGCCAGTCCCGCCAACAAGGTCGCTGCGGCCTCCGCCAGCAAGATGCTGCGCACGTCGTAGTCATCGCCCGCGACGCGCGCGCTCTCGCTGTTATTCACTCCACCCACCACCGTCAACAGAGCGAAAGGAATGATCAACGGCAGATAGCCGGAAAGAGCCGCGAAGCCGTGGAAAATGCCCGGATCGGGGTGCGGAAACGCGAGACGCAGCGTCGGCATCGCGGGCGCGGGAATCTGCATGCCGAGAAAACCGAAGTGACCCGCGCCGTAGTAAAACGCGGTTCCGACGATGACGGCGAAAAGCACGCCCGGCAGGCCGAACGGCGCTGAACCCCTGGCGATCAGTGCGTAGAGAACCAGTCCCAAGGTCAGAAGACCGACCATTGGAAACTGCAGCAAATCGACCATGGGGAAAAATCCAATCAATGTCAGCGCGATGCCGGCCAACGAACCCAGAAGCCCCGCCATCGGAATGACCCGCCGCACGGTTCTTCCCGCGAAGGACAACAGCAGCTTCAGGATCCCCATGGACGCGGTGGCGGCCATGCCGAGATACCAGGTCTCGAGTCCGGCCGAAGTGGGGTCAAGGCCCGCCGCGCGAAACTGGGCAAAGGCCGGCCCCAGTACCAACAGCGCCATTCCGATGGTGGACGGTGTGTCCAAGCCGAAGGGCATGGCGGTGACATCGCGGCGGCCGGTGCGGCGCGCCAGCCTCACGGCCAACCAGGTGTAAGCCAAGTCTCCGACCAACACGCCCAATGCCGTCCCGGGAAACATTTTTCCGAAGACGATGTCGGCCGGAACGCCATAGCCGCCGATCAATACGGCGGCGAGCAATCCAAGAACCGAGAGATTGTCGACGACAAGCCCTAAGAAGCCATTGACGTCGCCGGGAACCAGCCGAAAGTAGGAAGGCTGGCTCGCGCTAGTTACCAAGATTGAGCAGTGCCGCGTTGCCGCCCGTGGCCGTGGTATTGACGGTGAGCGTGCGCTCATTCGCGAATCGCGTCAGATAGTGCGGCCCTCCGGCCTTGGGTCCGGTGCCTGACAGGCCATTGCCGCCGAAGGGCTGCACCCCGACGACTGCGCCGATCATATTGCGATTCACGTAGGTATTGCCGATTGAGGTATTGGCGAAAACCTGCCGCCAAAATGATTCCAGCCGCGTTTGCACGCCGAGGGTCAAGCCGTAATGGCTGTCGCGGATGGCCTCTAGTACTTGTTGAATATCCCTCGATCGATACCGCACGACGTGCAGGATGGGTCCGAATTCTTCATGAGTCAGCTGGCCTGCGCTGTCAAGTTCGATGAGATGCGGCGCAAAGAAACTGCCGTGCGCGTGGGTGTCATCCAGCTCGCACGCTTTCACGATGCGCGCCTCCTTGCGCATGAGCGCCACATGCTGCGCCAAGCCGTCACGTGCCGCGGCGTTGATGACCGGCCCCACGTCGGTTTGCAGGTTCGATGGATCGCCGATGATCAATTCATCCATGGCGCCCGCGATCATCTCCAACACCGCGTCGGCAATTTCCTCCTGCAAGAACAGCAAACGCAGCGCGGAACAGCGTTGTCCGGCACTCATGAATGCCGAACTCACGACATCGTCGGCCACTTGCTCAGGTAACGCAGTCGAATCCACGATCATGGCGTTCAAGCCGCCGGTTTCGGCAATCAGCGGCACGATGATTCCGCCGCGCGCGGCCATCGCACGATTGATCGTCAGGGCAGTGGCCGTCGAGCCCGTCATGGCCACGCCGGCCAGCGCCGGATGCGCCAGCGCAATCTCACCGAACAAGCGTCCTGGCGTCGGTACCAAGTGCACGGCTTGCGGCGGAACGCCGGCCGTGTGCAGCAGGCGAATAAATCGCGCGGCAATCAGGGGCGTCGGTTCGGCCGGCTTCGCGACCACGGCATTCCCCGCCGCGAGAGCGGCGGTCACCTGACCTGCGAAAATCGCCAGCGGAAAATTCCAGGGACTGATGCAGGCAAATACGCCGCGGCCCTGCAGCGTCAGCTCGTTCGTCTCGCCGGTGGGGCCCTCGAGGCGTTCGGGAGCCGCAAAATGCTTGCGCGCCTGCAACGCATAGTAGCGGCAATAATCGACTGCCTCACGCACTTCGGAAATGGCATCCGAGATCGTCTTGCCCGCTTCTCGCACCAACAGTTCGTGAAACGCCGCGCGGTCGGCCTCCAGCGAATCCGCCGCCCTCTCGAGGCAATCCGCGCGCGCATCGCCGCCACTTAAGTTCCAGACGGGCTGAGCCGCCGCGCCGGCATCAAAAGCCAGCTTTATTTCAGGGGGCGTCGCATCGCGCGTGGTGCCGACTTGGTCGCGGCGGTCCGCCGGATTGGTCACCGCACGCGTTTCTCCGGACAATAATTGACCATTGATGATCGGACCCGCGGTCGGCGCGTCGGCCGGCTTCTTGGCGCCGAGAGTCGAAATCTCGGCTCGCAGTGTATCCAGCTCGCGCGGATCCCCCAGATCGATGCCGCGCGAATTGCGGCGGTCCGAATACAAAGCGGCCGGGATCGGCAGCCGGGGATGGGCGTACGACTCCAAGCGCTCGAGTTCCGAGATGGGATCACGAACGATCTCGGCTACCGGAACCTGATCATCCATGAAGCGGTTGACGAACGAGGTGTTGGCGCCGTTCTCGAGCAGGCGCCGCACCAGGTAGGCGAGCAAGTCCTTGTGCTCTCCCACCGGCGCGTACACGCGCACCCGCGGGAAATTGGCGACTTGCCGGGCGGCCTCCGCATACAGCAGCCGGCCCATGCCATGCAGCCGCTGAAATTCAAAGTTCGCGTTGGCGGGCGCGAG
>DATNKC010000366.1:0-3047 GCA_035603615.1 Steroidobacteraceae bacterium
GTATCAATGAACGCGCGCAGGTTTTCGCGGATCGCCTCGCGCCCATGCCAATCGGCAACACCGAGGTTTCCGATGGCATCCTTGGCAAAGCAATCGAATCCTTTACCGAAAGTCTTGTCGTCGATCTCCTTCCAGAAAGCCAACAGCCATTCGGGAGGCTCTTTCTTTGTGAATGTCATGTTCATGGTGTTCACCTTCGAGGGTAATGTTGGGTGGGAAAACACTGTAAAGCCGGTCGAGTTGGCAGAATTGCCAATAATCCCTCGCTTTACGCCAACCGCTCATCCGACGAAAAAAGACCGGCGCAAGCCGCGATCCGTTGGCGCATCAAGGGTAGACAATGTCGATTCACTCAGGCAAGCTTTGGCGGTAATGTCAAAGCCCACTCGATCCTCGCCAAATGCCGTTCGCGTGGTCGAATTGCTCGCTTTTCCGTTGGTACAGTTGCTGGACGTCACGGGACCGTTTCAAGTATTCGCCACCGCCAACGATCTGGTACTCGAAGCGGGAGGACGGCCGCCCTACGCTCTTCAGGTTGTGGCGAGAGGCGGCGCGCAGGTGACGGCTTCAGCCGGACTCAAACTCTCGACCGTTCCCCTGCCGCTCGCCCGGGCCGCCGTGGACACATTGATGGTGGCCGGCGGCCAGGGTGTCGAAGCGGCGGCGGCCGATCCCGTGATCATCGAATGGGTGCAGGCGCGGGCAAAGCAGGCGCGCCGCATTGCCTCCGTCTGCACCGGCGCATTTCTACTGGCCGCGTCCGGTCTGCTCGATGGACGTCGAGCCGTGACCCACTGGTCGTATTGCGCCGAACTGGCGCGACGCTTCCCCAAGGTGCGCGTCGAATCCGATCCCATCTTCGTGCACGACGGACCGGTCTGGAGTTCGGCAGGGGTGACGGCCGGCATCGATCTGGCGCTTGCGCTCGTAGAAGAAGACTTGGGACGCACAGTGGCGCTGGCCGTGGCGAGATACCTGGTTGTCTTCATGAAGCGTTCAGGCGGGCAAGCACAATTCAGCACCGCGCTGTCGCTGCAGGCGGCAGACGATGAGTTTGGGGCGCTGCACGAATGGATGAACAATCACTTGGCCGATGAGCTACCGCTTCCCGTATTGGCCGATCAAGCCGGCATGAGTGAGCGCAGTTTCAGCCGCCGCTATCCGGAGGCAACCGGCCTTACCCCAGCCCGCGCAATAGAGAGACTGCGAGTCGAAGCAGCGCGGCGATTGTTATCGGAATCCGGCCTGCCCATGAAGCGGATATCTCAGCGTTGCGGTTTCGGTTCGGAAGAAACCATGCGCCGCAGTTTCCTGCGGCTGCTGGCCGTGACGCCGCAGGATTATCGCGCTCGGTTCAGGGCGTGAAAGACGGGGCATTGCCGGCTAGACACGTATTCGCAGTCGCGCTCGGCAATGCCATCGAGTTCTACGATTTCGTCACATACGCTTTTTTCGCCGCTCAAATCGGCCGCGCGTTTTTTCCCTCCGATACGCCCGGCACCAGTTTGCTGGCATCGCTCGCCACCTTCGGTGCAGGGTTCTTAACAAGGCCTCTCGGTGCCTTCGTGTTGGGACGCCTCGGCGACCGTGTTGGCCGCAAACCGGCCATGATCGCCTCATTCACCTTGATCGGCATCGGCGTTACCGGCTTGCCGCTGATACCTACCTACGCGTCCATCGGCATCGCCGCGCCCATCCTTGCCATTTGCTTCCGGCTCATCCAGGGCTTCGCGCTCGGCGGCGAGGTGGGCCCGAGCACGGCGTTCTTGATGGAGGCGGCCCCGCCCTTGCGCCGCGGGCTTTACATCTCGCTGCAAGCGACCAGCGCGGATCTTGCCGTGATGGTGGCCGGGCTGGTCGGCGTCGGCCTCGCCAGCGTACTGGATCCCGCCGCGCTCAATAGCTGGGGGTGGCGCGTTGCGCTACTGGCCGGCGCGGTCATCATTCCCTTCGGCTTGCTGCTGCGCCGGACGCTCGGCGAGACACTGCAGCCGCTGCATGATCGACCTGTCCCGACGATACGCAGTTACGGCCGTGTCGTTGTAGCGGGTCTGGCGCTGCTCGCCTCCGCAACGACCACGAACTACTTGCTCAACTATATGACGACCTATGCCAACTCGACCCTCGGGATGCCGGCCCGGATCGCTTTCGGAGCGACCGCCGTTGTCGGCCTCAGCGGCGTCGTATGTGATCCCTTGGGAGGCTGGCTTTCGGACAAGGTTGGGCGCAAGCCCGTGATCATCATCCCCTGGTTGTGCTTGGCGTTCGCTGTCTTTCCGTGTTTTATGCTGCTCGAGCGCGAGCGCAGCAGCTTTGCGCTCTATGTCGCATGCGCGGTACTGGCGTGCGCCTCGACGCTCGCCGGTTCCTCGGCGCTGATCGCCGTCAACGAATCGCTTCCGCACCGAGTTCGATCCGGTGCGTTCGGCATCATTTATGCGTTGTCGATCTCGATCTTCGGCGGATCCGCGCAATTCATCGTCGCGTGGTTGACTCGCTTGACGGGCAACCCACTGGCGCCGGCGTATTACATGATCGGCGGGGTGATCGTCGGCCTGCTCGCTCAAAGCCTGATGCCGGAGAGCGCGCCGATTAAAGTCGGATTGGACTCGTCGCCACGAGTTGAAACGTCCTAACGATCGCAGGCTTAGACCTGAAGGCGCCGACGGCTAAAAATGTTTTTCTGGAATTTGGGCCCCAATTTCGCTTGGGATCGCTCTTATACAAATGACTGCTATGACACGGGATGTGTGGGTTGCTTATGAACAAACAGTTCGTCGAGCCCTCCAGGCGTTAATGGTCGGACACGAAAAAAGCGCTTTGCCGCGGCCGCGCCCCTTGAGGCTTCTTATTGTCGACAAGGAGCCCGCGGCGCGCTGTGCTTTCATGCAACTGTGCCATCCGATACCCGATCTGCAGATTGTGGGGGAAGCCGGCTCCGGTGGCGCCGCCATTGATGCTGTCGAGGACCTGGCACCCGATGTGATGCTCATCGACTTGGCGTTACCCGATATGTCCGGATTCGATGTCCTGCGGCTGGCTGGAAA
>DATNKC010000367.1:0-4403 GCA_035603615.1 Steroidobacteraceae bacterium
TTGGAGGGAGTGTGAAACCCGCTCACCTTGCGCACGAATTGCAGGCAGGCCGCGCGAATCTCATCGTCGGTCACCGGAGGGTTGAAGTTGAACAGGGTTTTGATGTTGCGGCACATGAGGCGGGAAATAATCCGCGCCGGCCGCTTTGTTTGTCAAGCATCCAAGATCGCGCTCAACACCCCAAAAATATGGGCCGCGGTGGGTAGTGAGCCGATCACGATCACCTTCAAATGGGCGCGCCCGGCATCGTAAATCGTTTCGACGCGCAGTGCGGAGCCATCATCGCGCGGCGTTTCCACGGCGCTGCGAAGATGATCGGCAACTCGATGCGCTGTGTTTTCGGTTACCGCATCCATTTGGATGACGCTCGAAACCTCGGCGCGCCGACGCCGCGCAACTGCCTCGCGTGTATGGCTGGCGCCGGCGATCGCCTCGAGCTCTTCCCGCGCGACACGATATTGCTTGCCGAGGCGGATTGCCTTGAGGCGCCCGGCGCGGACGTATGCACGCACGGTTCTCACGTGAAGCCCAAGCCGCTCGGCGACCTGGTCGAGTGAGTACATACGGGATTCCTCGGTCATCCGCGTAAAATGCCTTAAACGTATCTATATGTCTATACTATTAGACCATATAAGGATGTTTAGGTAACAATAGGAGGCGCTCGCCACAAAGCTGAATAACAATTAGGCTGGGGGTGAGGTCGCTCGCCGAGGATGAATTTTGTACCTGCCCGCACACTTCAACGAAACCCGCCCCGAGGTGATGCACGCGCTGATGCGCGCGCATCCGCTCTGCACCCTGGTGACACAATGCGAATCCGGGCTTGTTGCCAATCATGTGCCGGTGCAAACGCTCGCTGAACCCGGGCCGCGCGGGTGTATCCGCGGTCACATCGCGCGCGCCAATCCCCTGTGGCGTGACTATCGCGCGGAGAGCCAAGCCCTTGCCATCTTTCAGGGCCCGCAGGTTTATATTTCACCTTCCTTCTATCCCTCTAAAGCCGCGACCGGCGAGGTCGTGCCGACGTGGAACTACGCGGTGGTGCACGCCAGCGGCACGCTGCGATTCATCCAGGACACCGGCTGGTTGCGAGATTTCGTCGCGGGACTGACGGCGACGCACGAAGCGCCGCGGGCGGTGCCCTGGAAAATCGACGATGCGCCCGCACCTTACGTCGATAAGATGCTGAGCCTGATCGTCGGATTCGAGTTTTCGATTGCCACGTTGACCGGCAAATGGAAGGTGAGTCAAAACCGTTCGCAGGCGGATCAGCAAGGCGTGATTCGCAACTTGCAGAATGCGGACGACGCCGACTCGCGTGAAATGGCGGCGATGCTTGCGTCGACCGACCGATGAAGTGGTCGGTACTCGATCAATCTCCCTCCTCGGCGGGAAGCACTCAGGACGTCGCAATCCGCGAATCCATCGCGCTCGCGCAACTCTGCGATGCATTGGGCTATGAGCGCTACTGGGTCTCGGAGCATCACAACAGCGCCAGCATCGTCGGCACCGCGCCTGAAATTCTGATCGCAGCGGTCGCCGCGACGACACGGCGGATTCGCGTGGGTAGTGCGGGGGTCATGCTGCCGCACTATTCCGCGCTCAAAGTGGCCGAGCAATTCCGCGTGCTCGAGGCAATCGCTCCCGGCCGCATCGATCTTGGCGTGGGACGCGCACCGGGATCCGATGGATTGACCGCCCATGCGCTCAATCCTCATTCACATGGTGCGGAGGAATTTCCGCGCCAGGTGCAGGAACTCCAGCACTGGGTATCGGGTATCGAGCTTCCCGCGGGTCATCCGTATCGCAATATCATGGCGCTTCCGACCAGCACAAGCAGTCCGCAGTTGTGGATATTGGGAAGCTCGGACTACGGCGCGCAGCTGGCCGCGCATTTTGGTCTTCCCTATGCGTATGCCTACTTCTTCACCGAAGGAGCGGGTGTCGAAGAGGCCTTGAACTTATATCGCCGGAACTATCGGCCTACGGAGCGTCATCCCCGCCCGCAGGCGACGATCTGCGTCTGGGCATTGGCCGCCGACACCGAAGCGGAGGCGCGGCGCCTGCTCAAGACCCGAGAATACTGGCGCGCAGGCTTTGAGAAGGGCTTGAGGCTGCCGCTGGAATCGCCGGAACAGGCTGCCGCCTATCCGTACAGCGACGCGGAACGCGTAATGATCGACAAGCTGCGCGCCAAGGCGTTGGTGGGAGACGCCGCCCAAGTCGCCGACAAGCTGACCGCGTTGGCGCGTAAACTTGAGCTGGACGAGATCGTCATCAACACCTGGACTTTCGATGCCGCCGCACGGCGGCATTCGTATGAGCGATTGGCCGAAGCATTCGGTTTAGCGACCATGGCAGGCAAGGGCAAATGAGTATTGTTCAATCTGCAAGCGTCATCAGGACTTCGCGGCTTGATTTGCGCGAACTGGATTTCAACGACGCGGAGTTTATTTTGGAGCTGTTGAACGAGGCCGGATTCATCCGCTTCATCGGCGACAAAGGCGTCAGGACGCTCGCGGATGCCCGCGACTATATTCGTCATGGACCCATGGACAGCTACGCGCGCAATGGCTTCGGCCTGTATGCCGCTTGCTTGCGTAACGGAACGCCGATCGGAATTTGCGGCTTGGTCAAGCGCGAAGGACTGGATGATCCCGACGTGGGATTCGCGTTTTTATCGCGATACTGGTCTTCAGGGTATGCCGTGGAATCGGCGGCCGCGGTTCTCGCTCACGCCGTGGACACACTGCATATCCGGCAGGTTGTCGCGATCACGTCCCCCGATAACTGGTCGTCAATCGCCGTCCTGGAAAAAATCGGCATGAAATTCCAGCGCATGATTCGTCTGGTCGACCACAGTCCCGAGCTCAAGCTATTCGGCCTGGCGCCCGCGGGAGCGCGGCCGTGAATGCACCGGCATCGATTCTTTACTAACTGGAATTTCGCGGAGATCTCTATGCATCCCTTCCCGCATCGCTACACTGTCAACGCGTCCGTCCGTCCGGACGGCGACGTGCCGCTGGCCACGGAGGGTGTTCGGGTCATCGAATCCTCGCCGCCGAAGGAATTCGACGGCCCGGGCAATCAATGGTCGCCCGAAGGACTGCTGACCGCATCCGTGGCGGATTGCTTTGTCCTGAATTTCAGGGCGATCGCCACGGCCTCGAAGTTTTCCTGGCATCGGCTCGAGGCACGCACCATCGGGACATTGGACCGCGTCGAGGGCAAGATGCGCTTCACGCGCTTCGATACTCACGCCAAACTGCATGTCGCGGCGGGCGCCGATGTGGAGCGGGCAAAAAAGCTCTTGGAAAAGGCGGAGAGCAGCTGCCTGGTCTCCAACTCGCTCAACAGTGAGCGGCACCTGACGATGGAAGTCGTAGCCGCCTGAATCAACCGGCAAGCATCCACCAAAAACAAGGGCCCGTAACAGGGCCCTTGATTCGCTAGCGATTGCGCCGCTATCAGTCGTCCATCAAGAAGCTGCGCAGCTGCTCGCTGCGGCTGGGGTGACGCAGCTTGCGCAGCGCCTTGGCTTCTATCTGGCGGATCCGCTCGCGGGTGACATCAAACTGTTTGCCGACTTCTTCGAGCGTGTGATCGGTGTTCATGTCGATGCCGAATCGCATGCGCAAAACCTTGGCTTCGCGAGGCGTCAGCTGCGCCAGTACTGAATGCGTGGTTTCACGCAGGCTTTCCGTGGTCGCGGAATCGATCGGCGAGGATACCGAGGTATCCTCGATGAAATCACCCAGGTGCGAATCCTCGTCATCGCCAATGGGGGTCTCCATGGAAATCGGTTCCTTGGCGATCTTCAGCACTTTGCGAACCTTGTCTTCGGGCATTTCCATGCGCACGGCGAGCTCTTCAGGGGTCGGCTCGCGTCCCATCTCCTGGAGCATCTGACGTGAGATGCGGTTCAGTTTGTTGATGGTTTCGATCATGTGCACGGGAATGCGGATGGTCCGCGCCTGGTCGGCAATGGAACGGGTGATCGCCTGACGAATCCACCAGGTCGCATAGGTCGAGAATTTATAGCCGCGGCGGTATTCGAATTTGTCGACGGCCTTCATCAGACCGATGTTGCCTTCCTGAATCAAGTCCAGGAACTGCAAACCGCGATTGGTGTATTTCTTGGCGATCGAAATCACCAAGCGCAGGTTGGCTTCGACCATTTCCTTCTTCGCGCGCCGCGCCTTCGCTTCGCCGATCGAAACCTCGCGATTGATTTCCTTGATCTCATTGATCAGGACGTGGAACAGACCTTCCAGATCCTTGAGCTTGTTCTGGCGCCGCTCGATCTCGTCCTTGAATTTTGCAAGCGGTCCCGAATAGCGCTTCTTCGCCTTGATGTGCTTGTCGAGCCAGCGGGTGCTGGTTTCGTTCTTCGGAAATGTCGA
>DATNKC010000368.1:0-7271 GCA_035603615.1 Steroidobacteraceae bacterium
AATATCTTCTACCCATGCTCCCTCCGCCGGTACTAACCGGATCAGGTTCAATGGGTTTGCTGGTGTGCGTGAAGCTGCCAGCATCTCAGGCCCTCAAGGCCACCCCAGCGTTTTAAAAGAAACTATACCGTTCTACGAAAAAATCCTAGAAGAAAAGCGCGCGGATCGCGCCAATCAAGCCGCCCACAACCAAAATCACCATGGGCAGGAAAGTCATGCCATAGCCCACATCGCGTTTGGCCGGGTCCTTGACGTAAGTGTAGGCGTAGAGCTCCCGACCGATCAAATAGACCGCCCCAAGCGCCGCCGCGACCAAGGGGCTGAAGTAATGAGAGAAGAGATAGATTCCCGGCAAAAAAGCAATTAACTGCTCCAAGGTATTCTGCTGAACCCGGAAAAGGCGTTCGAAGATCTCATTGCCCGTAATCGCCGGCGCCTTCACGCCATAGCGCCCCCTGGCTGCGCCCACTCTGAATCCGAAAACAATGAACTGCAGAACTGCGAGCGCAGTCACGATATCGACATAAGCCATGGAACTTCCTCCGCTGATATTGGATTCTAGCACTCCATCGCCGGCAGATTTCCGTCAGGATCGTGATCCAATGAGCTTACCCCGTAAATCCCGTAACGGCACTCGTGGCTATGCGCACCTAGTCGAAATCGACGTGCCCGTCGCCCGCGTCTGGCGGGCATTGACCGAACCCGGATTGATCAAAATCTGGTCAGGACAAGAGGCTGAGATCGACCCGCGCCAAGGCGGTATGTATCGCATCGGCAAGCGCACCGGAAATTCACGGGAAGCGCATATCGATGTTTTCGAGGTGAACCGGCGCCTGCGGCTCATCTACCTGAACGGCAAGAATTCACCCCCGAGCGATAGCGCCGCGGTCGACGATTTTATCCTGGACACGCGCCGCGGCGAAGGCAAAACCTCGCTTAGGCTGCTGGGATCCGGGATTCCCGACGCAGCCGAGTGGGACCGAAGCTACGCCAGCATCCGTATGGGATGGGAGCGCTTCATGGGCCGCATCAAGGTGACGCTGGAAAGTCCCCCCGTTCCGAAAAAGCCCGCCAAAATCGTCCCCAAGGATCCACCCCTGCGCGGGCTTGATTATTGATCGAGCGCCCTGAATTGCTTGTTATGCTTTCGCCTGGGGGCGACGGGACAATAAGGAGAGGGCAATGCTTGGATTTCTCATTCGCGCAGCGCTGGTTGCATTGGGGTTATGGCTGGCAACCGATTGGGTGAGCGGCGTCTCGATCGATTCCCCTTCGACCTTGATCCTTGCCGGCATCCTGCTCGGCGTGGTGAATTCCATCATCCGGCCCATTGCCATTTTACTGACCCTGCCGATGACCATTCTGACGCTCGGCTTGTTCCTGCTGGTCATCAATGCCGGCATGGTGGCTCTGGTCGCGTGGATGTTGCCGGGCATGCATATTGCGGGATTCGGCGCGGCATTTTGGACGTCGATCCTGGTGAGTTTGGTGAGCTTTGTCGGTTCCTGGTTCGTCGGCGGCAAAGGCCGCGTCGAAGTGATCCGCAGGCGCGGCTGAACTTCAGGAGCCAGTTCGACAGGCTCCGTGCAATTTACGGCGATGAGGCCAGCTCGAGCGCTTCGAGGCGCGGCCCCTCGAGTCGGCCGATATGCACCGAGGTGTCGTACAACACGACGCTGAATGCCGCCAGGGCAATCAGCAGCGCGATGGAACCCTTGAGGTGCCGCGACTCAAAATTACGCGCCGCTGTGGCAAACCCAATGAGCGCCAACACCGCCGCGACGATAATCACCGCATCGACGCTCGCCCGCTGCCAATAGCTCCCACCCAGGTGCAGCCACATTCCGAACTCATCGAACGTCAGCGCCATGGCAACGCCATAGGCCAGTGCCGCGCGCTTTAGATCCTTATCGCAGCGCGCGCTGAACAGCAGGTATCCGGCCACGCCGGCCAGCAGGAATATTCCATAGTTCAAATGATGCACGTGCGTGCCGCGCAGGAAGAAATAAAGATTCGGCATGCGGTTCGACATGATGAGCAATACGACGGTGCGTGCGGCGATGAAAGTGATGATGAAACCGAACAAGGCGCGGCGCGCCAGCGGCGCGGGCTCGATGGCAATCGGTGCAGATACCGCTGCGGGGCTCGAATCGTTTGGGATAATTTCAGTCACGACTGTCTCATTTTGCGGGAAGAAGCGCGAGCGCTTACCATCCGGTCTACTTGGCAACACAAAGTTCGCGACGGGCAGGAGGATGTTATGCAACACGCGCGCATTACGCTATTTGTGGTACTCGTGACCGGCTCCATTTTTGCGCAGCGAGTTTACGCCCTCGGCGACCCTCTCGGCTTGTACGTCGGCGGAGCCCTGGGGCAGTCGACCGTGCGGGTGGACGAAAGCGCTCTCGGCGGATCGGCGGGGTTTGATGCGCATCGCGATGCATGGAAATTACTGGTTGGATTGCGGCCGATCTCGTTGCTTGGCGCCGAACTGGATTACATGGATTTCGGGCACGCAAGATTCCTAGGGCCACCGAGTTCCTTCGGCACCGCCATCCGGGCCGACTCGCATCCCAAGGCGACCGCCCTATTTGGCGTCATTTACGCCCCCATCCCCGTCCCGCTGCTCGACGTTTACGCCAAAGCCGGCGTCGCCCGCTTGCAGACGGATGTGAATGCCAATTCGTTCTGTTCCGTATCGCCTTGTGTCGTGACGACGACCGCACCGCTCGTGCTGAATCGAACGGATGCGCGGCTCGCCTATGGCGCGGGTCTGCAATTTAAATTCGCAGCCTTCGCCGCCCGGGTCGAGTACGAGCGGATCAGTGCAAGCACCGGTGACCCGGACCTCGCATCCATCGGCATCACCTGGAGCTTTTGAAGCCCGTAAGCCAAAGCGTCATTGCGTCTTCGGCTCCGCCAGTGTTTTAGGATCCGTCAGGCTGCCGCCGGGTACGGTCAAAATGCATACGCCGACGATAATGATCGCCATGCCCGCGAGCTGCAAGCCGGAGAGATGCTCGTGCAGCACCAGCCATCCGAGCAGCGCGGCGATCGCGGGATTCACGTAGCTGTAGGTGCTGATGATGGTCGGCGTGGTGTGCATCGTCAGCCACCCATACGCGGTGTAGGCGAGGCCGGAGCTCAAGAAGGTCAGGTAGCCCAGCGCGATCAGGCCCGGCGCATTCGGCGGCCAGTGGATGGAGTCGCCGCGGGCGAGGGCAAGCGTCAGCAACATCAGGCCGCCCATGAGCATTTGCAACGCCATGAACATCATGGAACTCAACTGTGTGGTGATGCTGCGGTAGTACAACGTGCCCAGCGACCAGGAAGCGCAGGCGGTCAACACACCGAGCTGCGCCAGCGATCCTTTCGAGATCAACGGCCCTTTGGGAACCAGCATCAACACCGCGCCCAGGAAGCCGATCACCAATCCTATGACTGCCGATCGAGTCAGCGGATGTCCGCGCCGTCCGAACACGCCGAGCCCGGCGATCCAGAATGCTGACGTGCCGTTGAGCAACGCCGCCTCGTTGCTGGGAAGATATTGAATGGACCAGGTATTCAAACCATTGCTGACGAACACCATGAAGAAACCGGCGATGGTCACGTGGCGCCACTCGGTGAGGCGCGTCGGCAGTCGTCCTCCGCCGTAGAACTCGGCGATCAAGGCGAGCAAAACGCCTGCCGTGACAAACCGAATGCCGGCGAACAGCGCGGGCGGCAGATTCTGGACGGCGATTTTGGTGAATAGAAACGAAGAGCCCCACACCAGGTAAACGATGCTGAGGCAGGCAAACACTTTCGTGGAATGTCGCGAGTCGCGCAATCTAGCGTCGGAGAGATTCCGTCGTCATTCGATGTTGCCCATGAGCTTTTTCACCGGCCGGCTGATGACCAACAAGATCGCGCCCACGCCCACGGTGAAGTACACGATGTGCATGTACTGGCCCGGCATCGCGGCGACATTGTTCGCATCAAATTCTCCCGCGATGAGCCCCGCGACCAACTCTCCGAGCGAGGTCGCGAGAAACCACATGCCCATCATCTGGCCGACGAAGCGCTTGGGGGCAAGTTTCGTGTAATAGCTCAAGCCCACCGGGCTCAAGCAGAGCTCGCCGAACGTATGCAGTAAATAGGTCATCAGCAGCCAATAAGGCAGCACCTTCGAGCCGTGAGCAACGATGGCCGCCGCTGCCGCCATGACCAGAAAGCCCGAACCCATCAGCATCAAGCCGAGCGCGAACTTTGCGGGCGCGGAAGGGTTCAGTTTACGCCGCGCCAGGGCGATCCAAAGCCACGCAAAAAACGGCGCGCACAAAACGATAAAAACGGAATTGAGCGACTGAAACCAAGCGCTCGGGATCTCAAAATTCAAGATCATGCGGTCTGTATAACGCTCGGCGAATAAATTTAAGGATGAACCGGCCTGTTCAAATCCTGAGAAAAATAGCGCGCAGCCGATGAAGAGTACGACCAGCACGACGCCGCGCCTGCGCTCCTCCGTCGTCAGATCCGCGAACAAAAAGTAGTAGGCAAAATACAGAATTCCCATGCCGGCGATCACGTAGGCGGCGCCATGGCCCAACCGCAATGCATCCATCGGAATCCATCCGATGCTGACCGCCAGAACCGTCAGCGCCAAGGCAGCCACGCCAATCCACAAGCGCAGCCACTCCTTGGAGCGAGGCACCAGGGCATGGTCGCCTCCGGCGGCGTGAATGGGCGCCGCGCGCAGCCCCGCCTCTCCCAGATATTTTCGCGTGAGATAAAACTGCACCACGCCGATGATCATGAAAAACGCGCCGGCGCCGAATCCCGCGCGCAGCCCGAAGAAATTCTGCGCGACGGGAATCACCAATGGGCCCAGAGCGCCGCCGATATTGATGCCGATATAAAAAATCGTAAACGCGGAATCGAGACGCGCGCCGCCTTCGGGATAAAGCGCAGCCACGATGGCGCTGACGTTGGGTTTCAACAGCCCAACACCGAGAACGATGACCAGCAGGCCGATGTAGAAACCTTTCGGGCTGGTTGAGATCGCCAGCAGCAAGTTGCCGGCAGTTATGAACGCGCCGCCGAGCATGACGGCGCGCTGTGCGCCGATGAGGCGGTCGGCAACCCAGCCGCCGGGCAGCGCCGCCAGATAAACAGCAGCGGTGTAGAGGCCATAGATTGCCGCGGCGGTCTTGTCGTCGAGGCCCAGCCCGCCCGTCGCCACCGAGGCGACCAGGAAAAGAATGAGAACGGCGCGCATGCCATAGAAGGTGAAGCGTTCCCACATCTCGGTGAGGAACAGCGTGGCCAGTCCGCGTGGGTGGCCAAAAAACGTGGCGGCCAACCTAAACTCCGGCTTCGCGCTGAGCCTGTTCGGCTGCCTCTTTCTCGCGTGCCGCTATTTTTTCTTTGAGCAACAGTCCGGCCATGATGATCCCTATTTCATAGAGTAAGTACATCGGCACCGCCATGGCACTTTGCGAAACCGCGTCCGGCGGCGTGACAAAGGCGGCAAAGATGAATATCCCCAACAGCACAAAACCGCGATTTTTCTTCAAGGTCTTGAGATTGACAAACCCCGTCCAGACCAATAGTACAGTAGCGACAGGCACTTCGAAGGCCAAACCGAAAGCCAGCAGCAGCACCATCACGAAATCCAGATAGGCGCCCATGTCGGTCATCATCTGCACGCCGTGGGGCGTGGTGGCGACGAAGAAGCTCAGCATCACCGGAAACACCGCGTAGTAGGCAAACGCCGCCCCGCAGTAAAAAAGAACGATGCTGGATACCAGCAGCGGCACCGCGAGTTTCTTCTCGTGTTTATAGAGACCGGGCGCGACAAATGCCCATGCCTGATAGAGCACAACGGGCATGGCCAGCCCGACGGCGAGCAACAGCGCCAGCTTGAACGGCACGGTGAAGGGAGCGACGACGCTGGTCGCAATGATGGTCGCGCCGCTCGGCAACTTGTTGATCAACGGTTTCGCGACGAACGTGAAAATCTGATTCATGTAGTAGGCGCAGGGCACGAAACAAATGCCCACCGCCAACATCGCCTTGAGCAGGCGATCGCGCAGCTCCAACAGATGCGAGATCAGCGTCCCTTCGGCCAGTTCGCTGGGGTCCCCGGGCTCATTCATTGGCGGGTTTGTTGTCGGGCGGACTGGGATGCCAATCCGCACCCTGGACCGCCGCGGCGTTTTCCGGCGAGTAAGCAGCCGCAGGCGCGCTTGCCTGCGGTGGCGCCACCACCGGCGGAGGCGTGTTTGGCACGTAGGAGGTATCGAACGGTGCAGGCGCGCTGCTCGGCGCCGCGTCGGTTTTGCCGGCAGCCGTTGATTTGGTCTGCTTCATCAATTCTTCGGCGCTGACTTCGCGCTCCAATTGCTCGGTCAATTGGCGCGCCATCGCGCGAGCCCTCCCCACCCAGTTGCCGACTTGTCGCGCAACCTTCGGGAGTTTCTCGGGACCCAACACAATGAGTGCTATGGCCGAGGTGAGCAGTATCTCCGAGAACCCAACATCAAGCATGCGGCATCAGGCGTTGGTTTTGGGCGGTACCTTGACGTCGCTCTCGCGCGCCGCCGCGCTAGGGCTAAATTCCGCATCCTTGTCTTGCTTGAGCTGCTTGGCGGCTTCCTCGGTTTCGCCCTCGTTCATGGCGGACTTGAAGCCCTTGACCGCCGCGCCCAAATCCGAGCCGATGCTGCGCAGGCGCTTGGTGCCAAAAATCACCAAGGCGATCAGCAAAACGACAATAAGCATTTTTGAATCGAACATCTCGCTTCTCCGATTCCACGTGTAACCAATCGGGCGCCAATGATACGCCAAAGATATTATGACATTTGACCGCGCCGCACCGATGCGTGTTCGGTCGCATTTGGGGCTTTGATCAACTTTCCAACCAAATGGTGACCGGGCCGTCGTTGGTTAAAGACACCTGCATGTGGGCCCCGAATGACCCGGTTTCCACAGCCCCCAGCTCATCGCGCGCAGCCTGTACCAAGACCTCGAACAATCGGCGTGCCTGCTCCGGCGGCGCAGCAGTCGAAAAGCCGGGTCGTAAGCCCGTCGACGTATCGGCCGCCAGGGTGAATTGCGGCACCAGCAGCAGTTGCCCGTTAACCTGGGTTAGGCCCAGGTTCATCTTTCCAGCCCCGTCCGGGAAGACCCGATATCGGAGCAGCCGCGCGAGCAGGCGCCTCGCGCTCACCTCATCATCGGTGGGCCGAACGCCCACCAAAACCAGTAATCCCGGGCCAATGGCACCCACG
>DATNKC010000369.1:0-5558 GCA_035603615.1 Steroidobacteraceae bacterium
TGCATTTGAGGCAGTGCCCGCCAAGGCAGTTGATGCCCCGAGTATTCCTAGGATCGCCGTGGCGATACACGTCCTGCTGATAGCTACCCTCATTGGAGACTCCTCGATTGATATTGTTTGATCCGTTAACCAGATTGCTGAGTTTGGCGTTCGGCGCAGTACGATAAGTTTCGAGTTAAATTTGCAAGCAACGCACGGCGCTTGTTCCCCGCGAGCATGTTACTTCCCCCTGTCAACGGATCCTAGTAGGAATCAGCGGTATTTCTCGCGGCGCAATATGTCGCGCGTCCGCAGGTTGGTGGGGTGTGGCCCACGATCTTCTGGATCTTTCCTTCATTGGCGAGGAGAGTGAACCCCCATGAAGTCGCGCACGGCGGCGATGAACTGTTCGCCGTAGCGGGCGAGCTTCGCCTGGCCCACGCCCGGCAGAGCCGCGAATTGGTCGAGATCGCGCGGCATGTGTTCGGCCATCTCACGCAGGGTCGAATCATGAAAAATGACGTATGGCGGCAATCCGTGCTCGTCCGCCAGCCGTTTGCGCAACGCCCGCAAGTGCTCAAACAGCGAATCGTCCGTGCTTGATGCGCGCGCGCTATCTTTGGGCCGCCGCGCGGGCTTCACCGCGCGCGCAATGCTCACGGGCCGTTCGCCTCGTAGTACCGGCCAGCTAAGTGAGTTGAGCGACAACACTGAATAGCCGTCCTGCGCCTCGCTGATCAGACCTTGATGCAGAAGAGCCCGCGCGAGGTTGCGCCACTCGTCGACCGGGCGATGTTTGCCGATCCCGTATACGCTCAACGTATCGTGACCGGCTGAGAGCACCCGTTCGGTCCGGGCACCGCGCAGAATGTCGATGAGATAGGCCGCGCCGAAGCGTTGATGGCGCTGAGCCAAGCGGGCAATGCAGGACAGGAACTGCCGTGCTTCCACGCTCCAGTCCTCGATGGTGCGGGGTTCGCGGCAGTTATCACATGCTCCGCACGGGCCGGAGAACGTCTCGCCGAAGTAACGCAATTGCACCGCACGACGGCATTCGGTCGAGTCAGCGAATTGCAGCACCTGGCGCAACTGCTGACGGGCGATACGCTGCTCGTTCTCCAAGGGTGCGCCGTCGGCGTCGACCTTCTGCTGGATCAGGAACTCAGCGGTGCGAATGTCGGCTCCTCCGAAATACAAGGTGCAGTTGGCCGGATCGCCGTCGCGACCCGCCCGGCCTGACTCTTGGTAATAACCCTCCAGGGTGCGGGGCAAATCGTAATGCACCACCCAGCGCACGTCCGGCTTGTCGATGCCCATTCCGAAGGCAATCGTCGCGACGATGACCTGTAGATCGTCGCGAATGAAGGCGTCCTGGGTATCACGGCGCGTGACGCCATCAAGTCCCGCATGATAAGGCGCGGCGCGGATGCCTTCGCCATGCAGCTTGGACGCCAGTTCATCGACGCGCCGGCGTGATAGGCAATAGACGATGCCGGCACCGCCGCCCTTTGCCAGCGCCAGCAACTCACGGTAGGAACTCTTGTCCTTGGGGCGCACCCGATAGAAAAGATTCGGCCGGTTGAAACTTGCCACATGCACGGCCGGATTGCGCAGCTCGAGCTGCGCGATGATGTCGCTACGCACGCGCGCCGTGGCGGTCGCGGTGAAGGCGAGCAGCGGCACCTCGGGATGGCGTCGCCGCAGCCGGGCGAGCTGACGGTACTCGGTTCGAAAGTCATGCCCCCATTCCGATACGCAGTGCGCCTCGTCAATGACGAAGGCGTTGATGCCGATACCTGAATACAGATGGTTTAGGGGACCTTCGAGAAATTCCTGCAGCAGCAGCCGTTCCGGCGCGAGGTAGAGCAGTTTGTATTCGCCGCGCAGCAGCGCCTGCGTTCGCCGCTGAATCTCGGCTGCGTCCAGGCTGGAATTGATGAACGCCGCGGGAATGCCGTTGTTCTGCAGTTGGCGCACCTGGTCCTGCATGAGGGCGATCAGGGGGGAGACAACCAGCGTCACGCCGGGCTGCAACAGTGCGGGGAACTGAAAGCAGAGTGATTTTCCCCCGCCGGTGGGCATCAACGCGAGCACGTCGCGCCGCGATAGCACGTCGCGCACGATCGCTTCCTGGCCCGGGCGAAAGCAATCGAATCCGAAACATCGCTTGAGGGCCGCGGTCAACTCCTCCGGTGTAGCAACTTCCGGGGTCGCATGCGGGCTCGTTCGATGAGGTGAGCTGTTTGTGGACACGACCTCAGTGTAACTGCCGGGCGTGGTCGGGGTCACCGGCACGAATCGAACTAAAACATTTGTTTTTGTCCCCGGCACCGTGAATTGAGGCTCAAATTCATCGAGGCCCTGTAGCCTTCGGGCCTCGATGCTTCTTACCCTCCCTGCCGAGCACTCACGACCCGATCAAAATCACTCGGCCGAAGGTTCTAGTCGAGATGCAGTTGATACTTCGCGCAGGTTTCCCTAGCCACAAAACTGTCCGGGAACGGCGGCTGGTTGCATTTGCGCCGGCTGGTGTCGTCCAGGGTCGGGAACTCGTTCTGAACGGTGAGACGAGTCCACGCTTCTACCTCGTCTTGCCGGCACCGCATCGCGACCGTCGTGGCGTTGGCCGCGCCCGACGTCATCTTGCTGCAATAGGATGCAATTCGAATTGCGGCTTCGGGATCCTTCGTGCGAACGGGAGTCAACTCGTCGGCGGCGGCCGCGACAGCGATGGGCGTGGGAGCCGCCGAGGTTGAATCGGGTACCGCAACGGGCGCCGGCTGGCGCGGGTTGCCTGCATCATTGGCAGCGTTGATTGCCGGCGCTGAGTTAATTGTCGGGGCCGGGTTGGTTGTCGGCGCTTGGTTAATTGCCGGCGCTTGGTTGATTGCCGGCGCTGGGTTGAATGGCGGCGCTGCGCCGGCGGTGCTCACGGACGCCGGTGCGGGAACGTTGGCTACCACCACGCTGGAAGTGGTCTCGAGAGGGAATGCTCTCGGCGCCGCCGGCGCCTCCGAATCCGATGCCCCAGCCGTGGCCCCCTCCCCAGATTGCGACGCCGATTCGGCTTGCGGCAAGATGGCGATCGCCGCCGTGCGCTTTTTCTGACTGCCTTTTGAGTTTGCCGCCTCCGCCTTCGGGCGCGTTTCGGCACCCGGCCCGATGCAATCGTATTTCCACAGATGGGCGGTCGGTAGGTCCGGCATCGCCGCCATGGTTGAGCTTAGGTGGCAACCTTCGACCGAGGCACTCTCACGCGCGGTCGCAGCGCATGATTTGGAGAGCACATGCTCGCTGGGATTCGAGGTCAGTTGCGCTGCGATGGAGTCGCCGTTTGCGAGGCACGTCCGCTGCGGCATGGGACCCACTACATATAAGGGCGCATTTCCGGTCTTGCCCGACAGTGAAACGGCCAGATAGGCCGGTTTGCCGCCCGCCTCGACGAGCATCACGGCGCAGCCGCTGCCGCGCAGTCTTGCCGCGATGCGTTGCATCTTGTTGCATTGGATTTCCACCGCATCTTCCTTCGAAAGTTGCGCCGCAGCGGACCTCTGGTCATCGGTCAAAAGCATTTCGGCATTGTCGCCGCTGCTGGTGTGAAGCGTCACGACGGGGTGACCTGAAATGTCCTCGTTGATCTGCGCCACGCTGCCGCTGACGCGGATTGGGCTGCCGCCGATTTTGCTCTGGATGGCAATCTCGTTCGCGTCGTAATCTCGATAGAGCTGTTCAACACTGGTCCGATAGACCGCGTTGTTTGCCAGCTCGACTTCCGCGATGGATTGAGTGGCGGCAGCTGGGGGAGACGGCGGGACCATCCTTTCGGACGCTTTGACCGGCCGGAGGGGAGTGCTTTTGGTATCGATAAATGCCACCAGCTGTTTGGGCACCCGAGTTGTCCCCGTCAGCCAGAGGCTCGTCAGGACGCCCCACGCCAGCAGGACGACAATTAACGCACCGTACACCCAGCGTCTGGCGCTGCGCGTCGATCGCCGGGCCGCTCCGGCGATCGACACGCCGCAATGAGGACAAGACGTGGCCTTGTCGGAGACCTCTTTGGCGCACTCTTTGCAAGCAATGATTGCCATGGAATTATGTCCATTGACTGATCAAAAGCGAAACCCAAATGTAATGGGAACAAACTTGGTCTGATTGCTGTTAGGCAAAATTCGTAAATAGCGCGCCTCTACGAAGAACGACGCTCTATTGGCGACCGCCGTTTCAAATCCCACGCCGGCGTTCCACGCATGGTCCCAGTCGCTGGTCGTGCGCTGCTCAGCGGTTATGGCGGGGAAGAAACCCGGCCGGCAATAATAGAAGCCGCACACCGTGCCACTGACGATCGAGACTTGACGCAGCACGGTCTGTTCGCGATACCAGCCCGCGCCGCCAAACAGGTAAAACTGCATCGCCGATGAGCGGTGTGCAAGGTTTAGTTGCAGGTCCGCGTCGCCTCCATAGAGATCTTCGTGGCCGGAGGTAAAGTTTCCAGTATTGAGCAGCTGATCTTTGGCTCGAAACCAGCTGTAGCTGCCATCGACTCGAATACCGACCGGCAGCGCCGACGTTGGAAACCACGTCAATCCAAGGCCTGCATTGCCGCCACCGTCAAGGTCTTGGCTCGTGGCTCCTGTCGTCACGGTGTAACCGCCGTCGATTTGTACGGCAAAGGGATGGTATTTCAACTCCGGGCGCGGCGGCGGCGAATACCGGGCGACATAGGGCGGTGGGAGCGGCGCAGGCGGGGGCGCCGGCGGATTGTAGGTCGGCGGCGCAATTGCAGGCGCGGCAAAACGTACGTTATAGCCGCGCCCCTCGAGGCACGCCGCCACGGCGCGCCCGTACTGCTGACGTCGCGCATTATAGTCGGACCGTGCCACTCC
Source organism: Steroidobacteraceae bacterium (assembly GCA_035603615.1). Taxonomy (GTDB): domain Bacteria; phylum Pseudomonadota; class Gammaproteobacteria; order Steroidobacterales; family Steroidobacteraceae; genus Bog-1198. Next base: position 4,863 of record DATNKC010000369.1, read on the forward strand.
GCCGCCAATTTGCCCCGCGTCGAAGCCTGTCTGACCGTGAGCCCACTGCGCACATTCTGTGCGATCGACACTCAGTTGCTGCTGAGTCTGGCCGAACTTCGGCGTGACGGAAAGGTTCTCCGCGATGGTCGGCACCGCGGCTGGAGCGGGCGTCGATGACGTCGTCTGTTGCGCAAATGCCGTCAGCGGCGTTGCGCAAAGCAGCAGGATGAAGGATGTCCGGGAAATCTTGGCCGGCGAAAAACCGGCAAAAGGAAATTGCGTCGTCATAGATTCAGGCGAGCTGCGCTCTGCCTCCCCAAGTTTTAACGCGAGCCATCCGAACAAAAGTGGGACCTTGAAGAAATTGAAAATGTTCCACCAAAGCTGGTCAAAATTTAACCAATTTTTGGCGCGCGATTCGCAGCGCGGTCATCACGCGATCCGAAGTTCAGGAGCTGTTGCCTTTGTAGGACAGAGACCGACGGGGGGTGTAGGTGCGAAAATGCTAGGCCGAAGCACGGCCCTCGCGAGGAGCAGATCTCGCTTCGCGCAAGTCAGAGATTGAGCTGCGAGAGCCCCAGATGATCTGAGGGACGGGGTCCGGCCCGATCCCAGCGAAACTTCCGTTCCGCCTCCGTAATCGAAAGATCGTTGATACTGGCATAGCGTCGCCGCATCAGACCGTCGGCGGCGAATTCCCAGTTCTCATTGCCG
>DATNKC010000370.1:0-4720 GCA_035603615.1 Steroidobacteraceae bacterium
ATTCGTAAACACCGATCGGCGTCAACAAGACATCGTGCCAGGGAACAATGTAGCCCAACTGATCATGCGGACCTTGCGGTACGGCACCCAGCAGATAGACCGGCTCGGGATCGTCGACGATCCACTCGGCCATGCTCGCAAGAGAGTTCGTCATCACGATTTCATCGCTGACGACACAGTCGGCGGGAGGAAACAATACCGGCGTCGACGCCGAGATACGGTTTTCAAGCAGCAGTAACGCGAGTAACACTTCGTACGCCGTTCCTTGGTGCTTGGGCTGAACGAAGAGATTGCGAATACCCAACTCTCTCAATGAGCCTTCGCGGCAATCGTCGGCAGGGGCTGCGATGACCGCTGCAATCTGGTCGAGTGACGTCACCGCCGTGGCACGGTGCATTGCCGTCGCCAGAGGATCGTGATTATTCAGCGCGGGCCGTTGAGCGGTGCCGTGTCCTGGCACCGCCAACCGGGGCCGCTTAGGGTCTTCTCGACTTGCCAGTAGGACACACCAAGGCTCAGTCACTGATTACTTCTCCCCGAAACTGTAACGGCGGACGCGAAACGCGAGGCTACCCTTGATCGATGTCAGGTGCATGACGCGCCCGCAATCGTCCCGTTCCGGCGTGGAACGCCGCCTCCAGTGCATGCTAGCATCCTTGATGCGCTCACTTTCTATACTCGCCGTGTTAATTGCCGTTCCCCTACCGGCGCTGGCCGCGGCGGGGCTCCATGAATTCAAGAGCGTGGCCATCGCGCCGGACGGTCACCACATCGCTTCGATCGAGACGTCGGATGACGGCAGCGACAGCGATGCCCCGGCTTCGCTCCTGATCCGGGATCTGGTCGGCGGGGCGGTGGCCGTACCGCTGCCGTGCACCGCCGGACCCAACTGCAAGGTGGATTCGCCCGCCTGGAGCGCGAACGGCCAGCTCGCTTTCCTGGTATCGCGACCCAAGGACGGAGTCGCGGAGATCGACACGGTGGATGCCAAGGGCGGCGCGGTGCACCGATTGCTCAGTTTCAATGGAACCCTGGATCAATTGCGTTACGGGCCTGGGAACCGGCTGGCCGTGCTGGCGACGGCGCAGGCGCACAAGTTGGTGGGCCGCACGGAGGCGGGCGCGCCCTTGGTGGGCGACATCGGCAGCGATGCCGATGAACAGCGCATCGCAGTGCTCGACGGCGCGGCGCTTAAATTTGTTTCCCCCGCGGACCTGTATGTCTATGAATTCGATTTCCTGCCCAACGGCGGGTTCGTGGGCACGGCGGCACGCGGGGATGGCGATAGTCAGTGGTGGGTGGCCAAGTTGTACGCGTTCGAGCAGTCACAAGCTCGCGTGCTGTTTGCACCGGCACCGCGCGAACAGCTGGCCGCACCGGCGGTGTCGCCCGATGGGAAAAGTGTGGCGTTCATCGGCGGTTGGATGAGCGATTTTGGGTCCACGGGCGGCGATGCCTACGTGCTGCGTCTCGATCAACCGGGGGCGAAGCCGGATAACCTGACCGCTGGATCGCGTGCGACCGTGACGGCGCTCGATTGGCGCTGCGGGCAGGGACTCACGGGCATGATGCTGGCCGGCGACACGGTCGCGGTCACAAGACTCGATATCCCCGGAGCGAAGCCCGTCTGGTCGGGACAGGAGTCGCTCGGCGGCGGAATGGGGAACGGACTTTCCTGCGGGCCGCATGGCGTCGCGGCCGTGAGCTCGAGCTTCGGGACGCCGCCGGAGATCGTGGCGGGACCGCTGGGTCATTGGCATCCGATCACGCACGAGAATGCGGCGCTCGGCACAGCTTCATTCAGCGCGCGATCGGTGACCTGGCGCAATGAAGGATTCGATGTGCAGGGCTGGCTGTTGCAGCCGGCGGGCGGTGAACCCGGAGTGAAACGGCCGATGGTGGTGTTGGTGCACGGTGGGCCCGAAGCGGCCTCCACCAACAAGTTCCTGCCGGCTTTGAGCCAAGCGCGCGTGTTGTTGGAAGCGGGATGGGATGTGTTCGAACCGAATTACCGGGGCAGTTTCGGTCAAGGCGAGGCGTTTGCCGCCGCCAGCATCCAGGACCTGGGCGGCGGCGATTGGCGCGACGTGCTGACCGGCGTGGACGCTGCGGAGCGGGAGGCGCCGATCGACGATACCCGGTTGGGGATCATGGGCGGCTCTTATGGGGGCTACATGGCGATGTGGAGCATCACGCAGACGCACCGGTTTCGCGCTGCCGTCTCGCATGCGGGGGTTTCGGACTGGCTATCCCTGGAGGGCGAGGCGCCGCAGGCGGGATCGGATGAAGTGAACTTTGGCGGATCCGTCTACGATGATCCAACGGCGTATCTTAAGGCGTCGCCGATCATGCACATGCGAGGCGTCAGCACGCCCACGCTGATCACGGTGGGCGAGCGCGATCTCGAATGCCCGATGCCGCAGAGCGAAGAGTTCTACACCGCGCTCGAGGCGCTTGGCGTGCCGGTCGAGTTTCACGTCTATCCGGGGGAAGGCCATCGCCTGCAAAAGGCGGCGGACCGCGCGGATTTCCGAAAGCGGACGGTGGACTGGTTTCAGCACTGGTTCTCGGCTGCGGCGGTAGCGGCGAAGTGATCGGGCGCTTGCAGATGAGGCGATGTCTTTGCGCGGGAGTTCTCTTTCTAGGGACCGGGCTGGCGAGCGCTCAGCAAATGGCGGTTACCTTTGATGATCTTCCGGTACATGGGGCGATGCCGCCGGGGATGACGCGGTTGGAGATTGCACACTCGATCCTCAAGACGCTGCAGCGGGAAAAGTTGCCGGCCGTCTATGGGTTCATCAATGGCGGGCGAGGTGCAGATGATCCAAGTTCGCTTTCCGTCTTACAGGCATGGCGGGAGGCGGGGCAGCCGTTGGGGAACCATACCTGGGCGCATTTGGATTTGAACCAGGAGACTTCAGACGAGTTTGGGGCAGAGGTGTTGAGGAACGAGCCCTTGCTTCAAAGTTTGATGGGAAACGGGGACTGGCATTGGCTGCGGTATCCGTTCTTGCACGAGGGCGATACGGTTGAGAAGCGCCGAGCGGTACGATCTTGGTTGGCTGCCCACGGGTACAAGATTGCCGAAGTAAGCATGGATTTTGAGGACTATCTTTGGAATGAGCCCTACTCGCGCTGCGTGGCGATGCACGATGAGGCGTCGATCGCCAAGCTTCACGACACTTATTTGGCGGTGGCGGATCAGTATTACGGCGTTTTCCGAGAGCTCTCGCGCTTGGTCTATGGGCGAGATGTGAAATACGTGCTGCTGATGCACGTGGGAGCGTTCGATGCGCGCATGTTGCCGGAACTTCTGAAGCTCTATCGTGCGAAAGGCGTGAAATTCATCAGTCTGGCGGATGCCATGGCAGATCCAGCATACCGGGATGATCCGGACATTGGTGAGCCGTCCGGCGGGGCGTTCTTGGAATTGATGATGCAAAAGAACAAGCTCAAGTTCCCGGCGAACACCAAGCCATATAAGGAGTTGGAGGCGATGTGCCGTTAAGTCGGCCGCCTTGCGCACCCATGAACACGAAGTTTCTGAATCGCGGTATGTTCGCGCTCTGCGCTACGTTTCTTTCCCTGCATACGAGTGCTGCGCCGGTTCATTCGGCTGCCTTTACCATTGAGCAGATCCTGAGCGCGCCGTTTCCCTCGGATTTGGTGGCCTCTTCCGACGGAGATCATTTTGCGTGGGTGAGCAACGCAGCCGGTCGGCGCAATGTGTGGCTTGCCTCACATCGCGGCACGGGCGACGGTTATGAGGTGCGACCCCTCACCGCCTATACCGACGATGACGGCCAGGACATAGCGGATCTTGCCTTCGTGCCGCGGCATGAAGGCGTGTTATTCGTTCGCGGCGGTGATTTCGAGGATCCTGACAAGTCCGCTCCGAATCCGGCCCAGCTGACCGCGGGCGTGGAGCAGGACATCTACTGGGTCAAGTTTCAGGGCGGTCCTGCCGTGAAACTGGCCGAAGGACACGCACCTGTTGCTGCACCGGATGGTGAGCGCGTGCTGTTCCTCCGCAAGGGCGAAATATGGACAGTCGGCCTGCAGGCTGACGCCAAACCGTCGCAACTCTTCAAGGCGCGCGGCAGCCTCGATTCGCTGCGTTTCTCCCCGGATGGAAGTCTCCTGGCATTCGTCAGTAATCGGGGCGATCACAGCTTCGTCGGCGTTTACTCGTTCAAGTCGCAGACCTTGCGTTGGATCGACCCCAGTGCCGCCCAGGATTTGGAACCGCGCTGGTCGCCCGATGGTTCACGACTCGCATTTCTGCGACTGCCGTGGAGCCATGACGAAGTGGGTATCGGTCCGCATCGTACGGGACAACCTTGGTCTATCCGTGTCGCTGCCATTGCGGCAGATTCGTCCGCGCGAGAGGTGTATCGGGCTCCCCGGGGCGAGGGCAGCGTATTTCACCCCTTGAGTTCCGACACACAATTATTTTGGACGTTGGGTGACCGCCTGGTGTTTCCGGCCGAGAACGACGGGTGGCTGCACCTGTACGCTGTACCGGCCAGCGGCGGTACGCCGCAACTCCTGACACCCGGAAATTTCGAGATCGAGTACGCCGCGGCGGCGCCCAATGGCAGCGCCATCACTTACGCCGGCAACGCCGGCGACATCGACCGCCGGCATCTCTGGCGACTGACGTTCCCGAGCGGCGCACTGGCGGCTTTGACCAGCGGCACAGGCATCGAGACCATGCCCG
>DATNKC010000371.1:0-9369 GCA_035603615.1 Steroidobacteraceae bacterium
GGCGTGAAACCCGGGCAGCGCGCCTACTTCGCGGTTCAGAGCTATCCGAATCGCGCCTTCTGGGGTTCCGTCCGCCAGGTTCGCGAGGGCCCCATCACCGTGCAAAACGTCGTGACCTACGATGTGGTGATCGACGTCAAAAACGACGATCTGGCGCTCTTTCCCGGTATGACGGCCGATGCGCACATCATCACAGCTGAGCGCAGCAACGTGCTGCGAGTCCCTCTGCCCGCAATTCGTTTTAACCCTGAAGGCGTCGCCCGTACACCCCGTGGAGGGGGTCAGGGCCGCGAAGCCGGCACTCGTCCAGGCAGCGGCCGATCGGGCGCATCCAACGGGCGCGCGCAGATCTGGCTGCTTCGTGACGGCAAACTGGTTTCGGTGCGGGTGCACACCGGTCTCGACGATGGAACATTGATTGAGGTCACGGGCGAAGAGCTGAAAGTTGGCGATGTCGTCGTCGTCAATGCGGTGCGACCCAACACAACGCCGACCGAAGTATCCGGTGAAAACCGGCCTCCTGGCACGAATGTCCGCGGAGGTTTCAGAATGTGAACGATCCGAAGGCCGGCGAACCGATTCTTTGCGTGCGCGATGCGACCAAGGTCTATCACTTGGGCGACACGGAGGTGCACGCATTGCGAGGCGTGACGCTGACGATCAATCGTGGCGAGTTTGTCGCGATCATGGGCGCCTCGGGCTCCGGCAAGTCCACGCTGATGAACATTCTGGGGTGTCTCGACCGCCCGACCAGCGGCGAGTATCTGCTGGAAGGCATCGACGTTGCGCAGCTGGATGAGCCGGCATTGGCTCGCATCCGCGGGCGGCGCATTGGCTTCGTATTCCAGACTTTCAATCTGTTGCCGCGCACCAGTGCGATCGAAAATGTTGAATTGCCGTTGTTCTATGCGGCGCAGATTGAAGGCAATATCGCACGCGCCCGCGATATGCTGACGATGATGGGACTCGCTGATCGTGAGCGCAATCAGCCCAATCAGCTCTCAGGTGGACAACAGCAGCGCGTCGCCATCGCCCGCGCGCTGGTCAACGATCCGGCCATCGTGCTGGCGGATGAACCCACCGGAAATCTGGACTCCCAGAATGCGCTCGACATCATGGCAACCATTCGTGCCTTGAATCTTGAGCGCGGCGTGACCGTGGTGCTGGTGACGCACGAGCGCGACCTGGCGGAACTTGCGGATCGAATCATTACGCTGCGCGATGGCCGGATCATTTCCGATTCGCCGACCGTTCATAGCGCCGGGCGCGGCGCAACACGTTCGCTGCCCGCGGTGCAGCCGTACCGTGAGCGACGCTTCGTCAGCCGGTTTGACAGCGTGCTGCGCGAAGCCGGCTCAATCGGCTGGATAGCACTGCTCGCAGCGCTCAGGGCCATTGGCAGAAACAAACTGCGCGCGGGACTGACGATGCTCGGCATGTTCATCGGGGTCGCCGCGCTGATCGCGATGGTCGCGGTTGGCGAAGGCGCGCGCGCCGCGGTCGAAGCCCAGGTTCAGAGTCTCGGCACCGATCTGCTGGTGGTCCTGCCGGGCACCACGCGCGTGAATGGTGTGCGCGCCGGTAACGGCAGCGCGGCGAGTTTGCGAGTCAAGGACGTCGGCGGAATTCTCGAAGAGGACAGTGCGGTCGCCGATGTCAGCTATGTCAATCGCCAGAACACACAAGCGGTCAACGGCAATCAGAACTGGAGCACCAGCGTTCAAGGCATCTCGCCAAGCTATCTGTCAATTCGCCGCTGGCCGGTCGTGGCGGGCCGCACGCTCAACGATCAGGACGATCACGACGGCGCGGTCGTGTGCCTCTTGGGTCAGACCGTGCTTGCCAACCTGTTCGGCGAATTCGCCGACCCGATCGGCGCCACGGTGTTGGTGAAAAATGTCCCGATGACGGTGGTTGGTGTCCTGACCGCGAAGGGTCATTCCGCCAGCGGCCAGGATCAGGACGACGTGATATTCATTCCGTTCACCACGTCGCAGGAGCGCATTCTGGGCGTCGCAACGCCCTCCTCCGCGCAAACACTGTCGAACAACGTGTTCGCAACCATTGGGCCGCCTCCCAATCCCTTCGGCGTCGTGCCGAAGCTGGAGGGCTTCGTCAATACCATTTTCGTTCAGGCCCGCAGCCCGGCGCTGGTGAAGACCGCGCTTGATCAAGTCACCAAGACTCTCGAGAAGACACACCGGATTCTCCCGGGCAAGCCCGATGATTTCGTGGTGCGCGACCTGACTGAGATCGCGGAAGTGGCGGAACAGAGTTCGAAAGCCATGGAACTGCTGCTCGCCGCGATCGCCTCGATTTCGCTGGTCGTCGGCGGCATCGGCATCATGAATATCCTGCTGGTCTCCGTGACCGAACGGACGCGCGAGATTGGCATCCGCATGGCCACCGGCGCGCGCCGGTTGCATGTTTTGGCCCAGTTTCTCGTCGAGGCGATGCTGTTGGCGCTGATGGGCGGTGTTGCAGGTATCGCGGCCGGGGTGATCGCCTCCCTGCTGATCTCACACCTGGCGGGTTGGCCAATACTGTTGGAACTCGACGTCATGGTTCTGGCGTTTGCGTTCTCGGGAGCGGTCGGCGTGTTCTTCGGCTTCTATCCTGCCCGGCAAGCCTCGCGCCTGAATCCAATCGATGCGCTGCGCTATGAGTAAGCCCTTGCATAGCCGAATGCTGCGATGGCGGATGGTCGGCCTCGCCGCCGCCTCGGCGCTCGCGAGCTGCGCTGTCGGTCCCAACTTCCATCAGCCGAATCCGCCGGACACATCAGGCTACCTGCACCCGAGCTCAGATACCGCACCGGTGCAGCCTCAGGCGCAGGACGTGCAAAACATTTCGCCAGGCACTGAGCTCGCCGGGGAGTGGTGGCAACTGTTTCACTCTGCACAGCTGGACGAGGTGGTTCGAACCGCGATTGCCGCAAGCCCCACACTGGTTGCGGCAAATGCGACTTTGGCGGGGGCGCGGGAAGAGGTGACTGTGGCACGCGGCGCGCTTCTGCCCAGCCTGAATGCGACCGCCGATGCCCAGCGAGCCGGCGGCACAGGTCCTGTGCGCGCGCCCGGAAACGGCGGCACAGGCGGCACCGCAAATCTCTACAGCATCGGTCTGTCCACGAGCTACAACCTGGATATTTTTGGCGGCACGCGCCGCGCTGTCGAGCAGCAGCAAGCGCTCGCGGACTTCCAGCGCGATGAACTCGCGGCGGCATATCTAACGCTGACCGGCAGCGTCGTCAATGAAGTGCTGACCATCGCGTCGACTCGACTCCAAATCACGACCACCGAGGAGTTGATTGCAAGCGATCGCAAGAATCTCGCGCTGACACAACGCGCATTTGATGTCGGTATCGTGCCGCGCAGCGATGTGCTCACCGCCGACACCCAGCTGGCTGCGGATCTCTCCCAACTACCATCCCTGCACAAGCAACTCGATCAGGCCTATGACGCGCTCGCGGTGCTCTCCGGGCGTGCGCCCTCCGCGTGGCAGGTGCAGCCATTCGACATCGATCAATTCACGCCACCGCAAGACATTCCGCTGAGCTTGCCCGCTCGCCTGGTGCGCCAGCGTCCGGATGTTCTTGCCGCCGAGATGCAACTTCATGCCGCGAGCGCCGCGATCGGCGTGGCAGTCGCTCAGGAGTTTCCAGATATCAGCTTGTCCGCTTCCATTAGTCGAGAGGCCCTGCGGGCCGCCGATCTGTTTCATCAGTTCGGCACGCCCTGGGCGGTCGGCGGCTCTTTGACGCAACCGCTATTCAAGGGCGGAGCGCTGCGCGCGCAGGTGCGTGCGGCTCGCGATGCCTTCAAGGCCGAGGCCGCCACCTATCAGGCCGTGGTGCTCGAAGCGCTCGGGCAGGTTGCGGACGATCTATGGGCGCTGCAGTACGATGCGCAGATCCTCACTGTCGATCGGCACTCGATGGACGTCGCCCTCGAGGCGCTGAAGCTGCAGCAGCAGAGCTACTCGGTGGGGACCACCACGGTATTGAACCTGATCGTAGCGGAGCGCACCTACGCGCAAGCGCGGCTCAGCTATGTGAACGCTCGAGTGCAGCAGTTCACCGACAGCGCCAGCCTCCTGACTGCCTTGGGCGGAGGATGGTGGCACGACAAAATTGAGGCCTCCGTGCATTGACACGTGATCGCCGGTGTCCGCGCCGATGAGTGTGCGATCAGAGACCGGTGTCAACCGCGTTGGGTCCACTCCCGGTCGCCACCGTACCGATGAACGTGAGCGCGCCGCCCGTACCGAGGCTGTACTGAGAGACGGTGTTATCGCTGAAATTCGCGACGTAGACATATCGGCCCGAGGCATCCATCGTGATGTACCAAGGGCCGTTTCCGGCCGCTATTGCGCCAATGGCAATGAGCGCGCCGCCGGTTCCGATTTGATATTCCGATACCGTGTTGTCGCCATGATTGGCCGCATACACATAGTGCCCGGTGGGGTCGATCACGAGCGACTCGGGCAAGCTTCCCGCAGCGATTGAGCCGATAGAGGTGAGGCCGCCCGTACCAATCGTGTACTCCGAGACCGTCCCATCGTTGTAGTTCGCGACGTAGGCATATCGGCCTGTCGGATCAATGGCGACGGATTGGGGCAAGCCGCCTGCGGCCACCGTCCCCGCGGAGGTCAGCGTACCGCCAGGACCGATGGCGAACTCCGAGACGTCGTTGCTGTTTTGATTCGCTGTGTAGACATAGTGGCCCGTCGGGTCAATGGCGATGCACGCCGGTCCACTTCCAGCCGTGATGGTGCCGATGGTCGTGAGCGCGCCCCCCAAGCCAATTGCATACTCCGAAACGCTATTGCTGCCTAGGTTTGCGACATACACATAGCTGCTCGTCGGATCGACAATGTTGGACGCCGGGTTGACGCCGGTGGCCACCGTGCCGATCGCGGAGAGCGTGCCATCGGTTCCAATCGTATATTCCGATAGCGTGGCGTCGACCCAGTTCGCGACGTAGAGGTAGCGGCCGGATGGCACGACCGCAATCGCGTTGGGCTCAGTACCGGTGGCTTGGGTGCCGAGCAAGCTCAGCACGCCGCCCGCGCCGATAGCGTACTGCGACACAGTGTTGTCCGATTGGTTTGACGCATAGGCGTATTCCGGAGCGGCGGTCGCCGTCAACGTCGCGACCGGGGCTGTGACCGCGCCCAAGGCCGCGCCGATCGAGGTCGTGCCGACGCCCGCAGCCGTTGCAAGTCCGCTCGAGGCCGCCGCGTTGCTGACCGACGCGATCGTCGTATCGGACGAAGTCCACGTCACTGACGCGGTCAGGTTCTGCGTCGAATTATCCGTGTATGTCCCGGTTGCGGTGAACTGCTGGGTCGTTCCATCGGTGATGCTGGGACTGAGCGGCGTTATTGCAATGGATACCAGCGTGGCGGCAGTGACCGTCAATCCGGTGGAACCCGAGATCGTCCCCAGCGTTGCGCTGATCGTCGCCGCTCCCTGACCGGTCGAGCTTGCCAAACCATTGGAACCGGACGCGTTGCTAATTGAAGCGACCGTCGTATCGGAGCTGCTCCAGTTCACTGCAGTCGTCAGGGGCTGGGTTGAGTTATCCGTATACGTTCCGGTCGCCGCGAACTGCTGGCCGGTGCCGTTCGCGATGCTGGCGTTCGCCGGTATCACGGCGATCGACACGAGTGCCGCGGGCGTAACCGTCAAACCGGTAGCGCCCGCAATCGTGCCCAGAGTCGCGGTGATTGTGACCGATCCCTGACCGACCGATGTGGCGAGCCCGTTCGAGCCCGATGCGTTGCTGATCGTGGCAACGGTCGTGTCTGACGCACTCCACGTAACGACCGCCGTCAGGTCGTGCGTTGAGGTGTCTGTATAGGTGCCGGTTGCGGCGAATTGTTGCTGGGTGCCGTTGGCGATGCTGGGATTCGCTGGTATCAGAGCAATCGAGACCAGCGCCGCGGGCGTGACCGTTAAATTCGTCGATCCGGATACGGAGCCACTGGCGGCTGTTATCGCGACCGATCCGGGACTGACACCAGTGGCGAGACCGTGGGAAGCGGACGCATTGCTGATCGACACCACGGTGGGATCGGAAGACGTCCACGCAACGGAAGCAGTGAGGTCCTGTGTCGAGTTGTCGGTATAAACGCCCGTCGCCGCGAACTGACTGCTGAGACCGTTGGCAATGCTCGGGTTCGCGGGGGTCACGCCGATCGAAACGAGCGTTGCGGGAGTGACCGTCAAAATCGTGGACGCGGACGCGCCGGCCAACGTGGCGGTGATCGTCACCGAGCCCGGATTCAGTCCCACTCCAAATCCGTCATAACCCAACGCATTGCTCACCGTCGCTACCGTCGGATCGGAACTGCTCCACTCGACTTGTGCCGTGAGTATTTGCGTGGAGTTATCGGTGTAGGTTCCGATGGCGATGAACTGAGATTTCAGACCCTTGGCGATGGTGGGATTCGCCGGCGTGACGCCCAGGGACACGAGGGTCGCGGCAGTCACAGTCAGGTTCGTCGATCCGGATGTCGCGCCGAGCATCGCGGTGATCGTGGTTGAACCGGGAGTTGCCGTCGTGGCCAATCCATTCGACCCTGGCGTGTTGCTGACCCATGCAACGCCGGCGACCGAGGAACTCCAGGTGACTGAGCTCGTCAGGTCATGTGTCGAATGATCCGTATAAACGCCGGTCGCCTGGAGCGTTTCGCTCAGACCGTTGGCGACGCTCGGATTGGTCGGCGTGACCTCGATCGACACCAGGGTCGCGGAGGTCACGGTCAGGGTAGTGGACGCAGACACCGCACCGAGACTGGCGGAGATGATCGTCGAGCCTGGGCCGGTGGTCGTGGTCATTCCGTTCGAGCCCGGCGCATTGCTGATCGAAGCGACGGAATTGACGGAGGAAGCCCACGTTACCGACGCTGTAATGTCGTGCACGGAATTGTCCGTATAGACGCCGGTCGCGATGAAACGACCGCTCAGGCCGTTGGCCAGACTGGCGTTGGTCGGCGTCAGATCGATCACCACCAACGTCGCTGCGGTCACGTTCAGGCTCGTGGAGCCGGACATTTTGCCCAGCTTCGCGGTGATTAGGGTTGACCCGGGGCCGGCCGTGGTCGCAAGTCCTGCGTTGCTGATCCAGGCTGCGGCCGCATTCGTGGAACTCCACGTCACCTGCGACGAGACATCCTGTTTCGACCCGTCAGAATACAGGCCGGTCGCCGTGAACTGACTCGACAAGCCCATTGCAACGCTGCTGTCCGGCGGTCCCACCGCAATGGAAGTGAGTTGCACCGCCGGCGGTGAATAAGAGCCGGACGATGAGTGACATCCGCTGACGAACGCCATGAGGCATAGCAGGTGAAGCGCAGCCACCGGCTTGTATCCGCCAAAAAACGCGCGCGCGAAACGCGTTGCACGCAGGAGGGTCATTCATTGACTCCACGATCGCCTGCTTCATTGCAGGCGCGAAAATTGTAGGGATAAGCCCTACAGTCAATCCGTGATGCGACCGGCGGCAACGCCGATGCGTTTCGAGCGGTAGTTCACCGTCGAGAGAGATCGTGGAAAATTATGTCCGCGTCGCAGCCGTATTATGTCGCCATCGCCATAACCTGCGGCAGCGCAAGAGGACGAGCGCGCAAGCTCAAAACTTGTACCGGACTCCGATGGTGGGGTTGATGTTGGTCGTCTGGAGGTAGCCGCTGGCCACGCCATCGTGCACGCCGCTGTACATGGCCCCGAGGTAAGCGTCGAAATGCGGGTTGAACCGGTAGTCGGCGTCGAAGGAAAAAGCCTCGAAGCTGCCGCTGCAGGTGCTATGCGCAATGCTCGCGCAACCCGCCTGGGTTCCGGTGCCGTAGGCATTCTGTTGATAGCCGTAGTAAGCCGCGGTCAAATCGAGGTTAGGACTGGCCGAATAGCGAACCCCGGTCCAATACACCTGCACCTTCTTGGAATTGATGTAGGCATTGTTGGTGACGAAGGCCAGGACGTAACCACCGATGTCTTGGAAGCCCGCCCCCAAGGGGGTGTGCGGATCGGAATAGACGATGCGCTCGTAGCCGGCAAAGAATTTCAGCGGGCCGAATTTATAGAACGCCATGAGGGCGTAGGCCTCATTGTCCGAGATAGTCGCCGCCAGAGAATTCGATACCGAATACCCCAATGCCGGAAGGCCGGAGACCTGAGCGGCAGTCAAGTAGGTCGCCGTGATGGCGCTGTTCTCTTTCGAATAATAGGCATCCAACGAGGCACCTGCGTATTCACCACCGAGGTCCGCTTGAAAAGCCGTGTTGGCCGATCCGCTGGCACCGCTAAATTTATAAAGGGCGCCGAGGTGAACCCGATCGCTGAAGCTCACAAAATACTTCGCGGTCGAGTCGAGCCGGTTATCCTCCTGGGCGCCGCCGCCCGAATAGGTATTTGACGCGCCGAGCAGGCCGAACGCTGTGGCGTTGTAGTTGGGGTCGTACTTGATGGTGCCGTCCAACAGCAGCGTCGTCTGACGACCAAACGTCAGGCTCCCGAATCGCACGGATTTAAAACCAACCCACGCCGTTTGGAAGGCTTGTCCAGCCGAGCTGCCGTCCACATTGACCGTCTGGGTTGTCAGTGATCGACCGTTGTTCACGGCCAATGACTTTAGCGAATCGGCGATTTCTCCGGACTGCGGATTGAAGAATGTCTCGATCTGGAATACGGCCGAGAATTCATCGTTTAGGTGCTCGATGCCCTGCAGCCCCACTCTGGACTGGCCCATGTTGCTGGGGGTGAGACCGATCACCGATTCCCGGCTGTTTTGCCGCACGATGTTGCCGCTGGCCGACGGCCGGTAGGGAGTGAAAGGCGCGCTGTGCGTATCGTATTGGACACCGATGTCGATGACGCCGTACAGCGTAATGCCCTGCCAGGTCAGGCTGTCGTCGCCGGTAACGCCGGGCCCAGTCTTCTGCTGCGCGCGCGCGGGAACCGCGGCCACGAGGGCGCCAAACAACAAGATCCATGCACACTTCATCGTTTTCCTTCCGCGCCCGCTTTTGTATCAATTGATAAGCGCGTCCGCGCACAGAAATACTTGAATTATGAATGGGCCGTCCAATGCTCGAATTGCATAATCATAGTCGTGGCGACCCCAGGCGCCGCGGTTATGGCCTAATTCAATTTTGAGCTAAGCGCCGGTGCGACTGAGCGATAGAATCAGATGGATTCGAGGCGTCTTGAGGGCGCCGTAACAACGGCTTGACGATGAACATCAAAGCACAGCTCTCGAGATTGTGGTCGAACGAATTCGCCCCGGGGATTGCACCGGAACTCGCTGAACTCAATGGTGCAATCGAGCCCCTGTCCGCCGCTCAGCGAGTCGAACGCGCCCTTGA
>DATNKC010000372.1:0-17404 GCA_035603615.1 Steroidobacteraceae bacterium
CAATGAATGGGAGAACATCACTCAACCGACCCTGGGCGGAAACATCTGCATGGGTGCCTGGAAAACGATCGATCAACTACATGTGTTCCGCAATCATGTCGGCTGGATCTTCACCAACGGAATCGTTTCGGGATACTTCAATGAAACCGAGACCGATGAGGTGGCGTGGGACGGGAAGTCCTATAGCGGAACCAACGATACAAAAATCTTTGATCTTCTGGGTAACCTACAGGTAGAAATACCAGGCACGGCAACCGCGACGCGGATCGCGCCGTAGTTTTCTTTCAGTCGCCCGCGTGTTCCCGGCATTCGAAATCCTCCAATGCCGGGAGCATCCTCATCAGGTTGTCATGATTGTCCGCTACACTCGCGACTTCTTCTTGGGGGGCGTTCGTGAAAAGGCGAATACTCATATGTGCGCTGGCGGTGGGGGCGATTGCTCTAACGCTCGCGTTATCCTCAGGGCACGACGATCTGCGCCGCTCCGACGCAGCGCCTTCCGCACGCGTTGTGGCTCAGGCTCAGCCCCCTGAGGTCATAGCGAGGCCGACTGGCGAGGCTGCGCCGGCCGTCGCCGCACTGAGTCCACCCCCCGCCGTGTCACCAACTCCCGAGCCCGAGCAAACCGAGCCGCAAAGCGAGCCGAACTCCACTCCCGATGCCGATAGGGACCGAGGCACCGAGCGCAGCGCCAGAGCGCGGTAGCGCGAGCGGATCTCCTAATTGTCCTACGCTTCGCTTCGCGTTTTCCTACTCCTCGGTCATCGCGCTTTCGTTCACGCCCACTAGTTTCCGCCCACGTGTGCTCACGTTCACATAACTATCAACTGCCTGAAATATGCCGTTTCTAAAATCCATCCAGTTTGTAGGGTGGCCGAACACATCAGGGGGAGTTGTATGAAGAACACGGGATTTTTGTCGCTTGCACTGCACGGCGTGCGCACGGCGGCGACATCGCTAGCCGTCCTACAAATGTCAGCAGGTCAGGTACTGGCTGCAGCCCCAGTTGCGGTAACGGCGCCCGCATTTGGCGGCCTCTGGAATTCCGGCGCCGACAAAAGCGGTTCGACGGCCACGCCGATCAAGCACGTCATTGTCATCATCGGTGAGAACCGCAGCTTCGACCACGTGTTCGCCACCTACGTGCCCAAGCGCGGCCAGACAGTCCACAACCTGCTGAGCGAGGGCATCATCAAACTGGATGCCAACAAGAACGCCATCCCGGGACCGAACTTCCACAAGGCCCAGCAGCTTTCGGCTTCGGACCTCGGCGGTCAGGACGCCTTTCTGCTGAGCCCGCCGAAGCAGGAATTCCCCAGCAACCAGCTGCCGGCGCCGTTGGTTGGCGGCGCCGAGTTTGCGCAAGGCAATTTCACGACTAGCGCCTGCAAAAGCGCGACCGGATCGGCTGCAGCCACTTGCGCCACGAACGCAGTGGCGCTGGCACAGGTAACGGAGAATGGACTGCCCAACGCCACGGATGCCAATGGCCTGAGCTATTACCAGTCATTGGCGGGCGGCGGTACCGGGCAGGAAAGCGACACGCCGGATTTCCGCATCGTCAACTTCAACAATTTGCCGGCCGGCCCGTTCCAGCTGACCAACGGCACCAATTCACCGGCGTCTGGCCACAGTCTGACGTACACAGACTACGCTCAAAGCCCGGTCCATCGCTTCTACGAGATGTGGCAGCAGTTGGACTGCAGTCTCGAGCACGCCTCGTTCGAAAACCCATCCGGCTGCGACGGCAAGCTATTCGCCTGGGTGGAGAACACCATGGGTGCTGGGAACAACGGCCTGACGCAAACGAAGTACGGGCAAGAGTTCTTCGCCACCTCCTTCAACGAATTTTTTATTTACCCGGCCGGGTTTTCAGCGGCCAACCCGCCGACGGCCGCCCAGTGGACAGCGCACGACTTCGCGCTGCTTGATTCAGTCCCGGCTACCACGGGTGAGGGCTCCACGGCCTTAGGCTTCTACAATGTCCAGCAGGGCGATGTGCCGTACTTCAAGAGTCTGGCGGACACCTACGCCATGAGCGACAACTTCCACCAGTCCGTCAACGGCGGCACCGGCGCCAACCACATCATGCTGGGTCACGCAGATATGATCTGGTTCAGCGACGGCAACGGCCATCCCGAGACTCCGCCCCATAACGTCGCGGTGACCACCAATCCCGCCGGTTTCGGCGGCCCGGGATTGATCGACACGATCGAGAATCCGAACCCGCAGCCTGGCACCAACAATTGGTACACGCAGGACGGCTACGGCTCAGACTTCAATGCTGGATTCCCGATGAGCGAGTGGGACTTGACCCAAAGCAACGGGCTGCCCATCATTTTCGGCGGCGGCTCCTACAGCGACTGCTCCGATCCCGGCCAGCCCGGCGTGGGACCCATCGTCGACTATCTGCGCAAGCTGCACATCGATCCGAACTGCGAGCGTGGCCACTACTACCTTCTGAACAACTACAACCCGGGCTGGTTCGGCAACGGCAAGAACGCCTTCATCGACCAGAGTCCTTCCAACACGCCGTTCACCATTCCGCCTTCCTCGACGCCCAGCATTGGCGATGATCTCAACAATGCGAAAGTCTCCTGGAAATACTACGGTGACCAATGGAACAACTACGTCAATGACCCGTATCAACTGAACTTTGGCACCAATGGCGCCAATGCAGACGAGTACTGCAACATCTGCAACCCGTTCCAGTTCGACACCTCCATCATGTCGAACCCGGCGCAGGTCGCGGCGCATATTCAGGATTCGGTGAACCTGTACACGGATATCGCCAACGGCACTCTGCCCGCGGTTTCCTTCGTCAAGCCGAGCGGCTATGTCGACGGCCATCCGTCCTCCTCGAAGCTCGACCTGTTCGAGGGCTTCGTGAAGAAGATCGTCGACCAGGTTGAGGCCTCGCCGACGTACACCAAGGACACCGTGATCCTCATCACCGAGGATGAGGGCGGCGGCTACTACGACTCAGGCTATGTGCAGCCGCTCGATTTCTTCGGCGACGGCACGCGCATCCCGCTGATCGTGGTGGCGAATCCGCAGTACCTGCCGCTGCGCGCCGAGGGATACATCTCCCACAAGTACGCTGACCATGTCTCGATCGTCAAGTTCATCGAGCGCAACTGGCACCTGCCGACGATCACGCACCGCAGCCGGGATAACTTCCCGAACCCGGTGCAGTTCGAGGGCTCGTATGCGCCGGTAAACGCCCCGGCACTGGACGACCTGTTCGACTTCTTCGACCTCCCGCCCTCGCACGGCCGCTTCTAGCCGCGCAACAGGTACTTCCTCGAAAGGGCCGCCGGGTGGCGGCCCTTTCCGTATATGGAGCCCTAACTGCAATCGGCCGAACGCCCGCGCATCTCGCATCGGCTGATCGTCGCGGCATGGGTTGTCGTTGCGCTCGCGGCCTGTCCGTTCGCCGCCAAGGTGAACGATGCACTCGATCCCGCGGCGCGGCTGCAGGGCAGCGAATCGGCGCGAGTCGAGGCGGCGCTCGAGCAGCAATTCAAATCGCCGTTCTCAAAAATCGCATTGCTGCGGATTGCGGCGACGCCGGATATCCGCACGGCGGAAGGCGAAGCGCTGCTCAAACAAGTCACCGAGACGATTGCACGCACGCCCGGCGTGCAGGGAGTCCTTTCCTATTTGGACCGCGCAGACAGCTTGTTCCTGGGTCAAGACGGCAGTTCCATCATCATCGTCGGATTGAGCGCGCTGAAAGGAACCGAGGATGCCTTGATGATCACGCTGCGCGAGACAACTGATGCGCTTTGCGCGCAGCTCGAGGAGAAATATCCGGGACTGACGTTTGGCTGGACCGGCGAGGCGGCCGTCAATGGCGACCTGCGGCGCGTGAGCGCCGCTCAAACACGCGGCGCTGAACTGCGAGTGCTTCCGCTCACCCTGATACTGCTGCTAATCGCATTTCGCAGTCTCGTTGCCGCGATTCTCCCTCTGGTCTGCGGCGCACTGACCATTTTGGTGTCGCTTGCAGCGGTTGCCGCCGTGAACTCATTTTGGCCCGTATCCATTATTGTCGTCAGCATCATCAGTATGGTCGGGCTTGGCTTGAGCATCGACTATGCGCTGCTTATCGTCAGCCGCTATCGGGACGGGCTCGATCAGGGGTTAACGCGCGGGGAGGCGCTGACACAGGCGGCCAAACGCGGCGGCCGCACCGTCATCCTCTCGGGTCTCACGGTCGCCATAGGATTCGCAGCGATGCTGTTGGTGCGGGTCAGCGAAGTGAGATCCATCGGGATCGGGGGACTCCTGGTGACGACCGTCGCGGTGCTGATCGCCCGAACGCTGCTGCCGATTGTTCTCGCTTGGATGGGACCGTGGATCGATGCGGGGCCGCGGGGATTTGCTCTAGGCCCGAAAACCGGCCGCAATTGGCGGCGTTGGGGCAACTGGGTTACGCGCCATCCGCTGAGCGTGCTCGCAGTAGCGGGGATTCCGCTGCTGTTTCTCGCCGCTCAGGCAGCGAATCTTCGCATCGACCTGCCGCGCGGTCGTTGGCTGCCGGAGAGCGCGCCATCGGTACGAGTGCTGCACCAAATAGATTCCGTGGCGCGCGGCAATTTCGGTCAAATCATCCAGGTTGTGCTCTATTTCCCTCCGCAAGTCACCATTCAAGACGAGACGGGCTGGCGCGCCGAATCGCGGCTCGTTAGATTTTTCGCGCGCGACGCGCGGGTTCAGCATGTGTGGGCGGTGACCACACTGAGCGCCATGCCGCTCGGCGGACCTGAAACTCTGCGAAGAGTCCCCGACTCGACGCGTCGCAGTCTGGTCAGCGCCGATGGCAGGGCAGTGCTCGTGGAGCTGCTGCCGCGACAGGGCTTGGCTGCGACCGATGCGGCGAATCTGGTGCGAGATATTCGACTGGCGAATCCGCAGACCCTCACCGGACTCGCCGGCGCGCGCCTCGAGGTCGGGGGCGTGCCGGGTTTCAACGTCGATTACCAAAGTGCCATCAGCAGCACGATGGGAGTCTTGGTCATGAGCGTTATCTGCGTCACGCTGATCGTCTTGTCGCTGGCATTTCGCAGCCTGCTCATTCCAATAAAAGCCATCGGGCTGAATTTGCTGTCCGTTGCAGCGGCGTTCGGCGCCGTTGCCTTGGTTTTTCAAGGGCCTGGCTCTTGGATGGTTGGTCTTGATCGCCCAATGGACGGCGGGTTTCCGATATTGCCCGTCCTTGTATTTTGTATCGTATTTGGCTTGAGCATGGATTATGAGGTGTTCATCGTCGCTCGGATTGCAGAGGGCCGACGATCGGGGCTTACCGACAACGAGGCGCTGGTGCAGGGCCTGGCCGGTACCGGTAGGGTCATCAGTTTTGCCGCCGCGATCATGGTGATGATTTTCGGCGGATTTGTTTTTGGCGACTTTGTGCTGATTAAAATTCTAGGATTCGCCCTGGGGGTCGCCGTCTTTTTGGACGCAACCGTGATCCGTCTAGCGGTGGGGCCAGCACTCGTACGGTTGGCGGGACGCTGGAATTGGTGGCCGGGTCGATAGAGTCCCGAGCGCGGTCGGGTCGCCAGTAAACGGCGGCGGCAATGCCCACCGAAACCCGCCCAGGTCAGCGCGATATCAATGCATCCATGTCTTCCTGCATTCGCTGCTTGTATTCATCTGACCACGCCGCGCCAGACTTTTGGCTCAATTTGCTTTGTGGCTTGGGGGGCGGCACCGATTTGCTCTCGCGCGGAGATTTTCTGATGCCGGGTTTAAGTTTGAGGGTCGACCTTGGGGTAACGGGATTGGATGGATGCATATGAAGGAAAGACGGCTCCTTAGGCTGAGTAGACGACGGCAATTCTATCCGAATGACGTGAAGTTCCAATTACAGAATGGCTGATCAAATGTCAGTAAATCGCTGACAAGAAACAATCGAGGGGAGTTCAATTTAAGTGCTGTGGTGCAAGTCCGGTTTACTGTAGTAACCGGGGAAGCGCAGGTCAAGAGGGTCGGTCAGTGATTCGAGGCCAATGCCATTGGAGATCCTGAGCATTGCAACTGCGCTTCGATCCAATCGCGCGGCAATTCCGTTGTTGCGTCCGCGCTGGCCAATAGAAGCGTGTGACGCGGTACGTCGCGAAAATGCTCCATGACCGATCTTGAGCCGATCTGATGTGCGGCTTGGCGGGAACGGGTGCAGACTTCCAGCACTTGACCGAACGCCCCCAGCGCTACTCTGGCTAGCTTGGCGGTGTCATCCGTACACGCATCGGCGACGACGACAATCCATAGCGAGTTGCGCCAGCCGGAATGGCTGTTGGACGCAAATAGGCTATGGATGCACTTTGCGATCCTTTCGGACTGATTGCGCGCCGGTATGATGATCCCGACTGCCTGGATTTTGGAGGGTGAGGGGGTTGGCGGGTAAGCGGGGGCGCTTGCTGCGGCTAGGTTGTGCGACACGCCGCTAGAATCGCAAATCCGACGTAAAAATTCTGCAAACGATGCGTGGAATGTGAGGTCCGTAACGTTCCTGAAATTTACGTCATTTTTATCGATGCCGCCCTATTATGTCGTCATCAAGCGGTGGCAGGCACCGCAGGAGGCCTTGATGGCGATCCAAGATTACGTGCGGTCTATTGCAGCGAGCGAGACGGTTTCAAAAGCGCAAGTTTTTCGATTCCTGGAGATGCAATTCGCCCGCGCTGATAGAAATCATGACGGCGAATTGGATGCCGACGAATTGGCAGCCTTCGTGCAGTCGGTAGCGCGGCCGGAAGCCGATCAGCGATGACTAATCGGCGGCGCAACGTCAACCAAGCCAACGGCCTAGGAATCTGAAAGTCCGATCCCAGGCTTGTTCCGACCAGACTGCATCGTATTGAGTCTGCGGGATGCGGTGCGGCCCAACCGCCGTCTCGTTGGCAAACGCGTGATGCGCGAGATAGCGATGGAAGTCATATCCGACATGCGCCGCGCGTAGCTTCTCCTCAAGCTGATCAATGGTGGCGATCTTGAAAAACTCGTCCTGCGTGGCCCAATGGCCCTGCAGAGGCGCCTTGATTTTGGTGGCGTCGATGTACTCGAGCGGTGGACAGCCATACCATACGACGCTGGCATCGATTTCCGGCCCATTGCTGAGCGCAAGCAACGTCAGCGCGCCTCCCATGCAAAAACCGGTGACGCCGACTTTGGCGCTGTTCTTTTTCAAGAATTGGACCGCGCCGCGGATATCTTGAGACGCCGCATCGGCAAAATTCAAACCGCTCATCAAATGGTGCGCTTCCTCCGCCTCGACCGTGGACTTGCCGCGGTACAGATCCGGCACGAGAGCACGGTAGCCGGCAGTGGCAAATCGCTCCGCCACGCCGCGGATCTGATCATTCACTCCCCACCATTCCTGGATGACCACAATTCCAGGAGCGTTGGCGGCGTCTTTAGGTTCGGCTAGATAGCCGTCAACTTTTTTCCCATCAGGGCGAAGATAAGAGACCGTCATTCCCATAAGCAATTAACCTCGGAGTCGTCTGGATCATCATTGAGTGAACCCAAGCCTAACTGTGCCGGTTCGCGCAAACAACTAGGGAGTGTCGGGAGGTCCGCGCAGTGCACTCATCCGGCTGCAATGGCTCAAATTGACCTATCGGGCCCTGCCTTTGCGCGCCCTGGTTGGTTGAGCGCCGACGGACTGTCGCGGTCATCGCATGCCTTGTTGGAAGCGATGCGGTCCTGAGGTCATACTAGGGGCGCTGCTCAAGATGGGATGCGGGTAAACGGCAATGAAAAACGTGTTGGGATTCGCTGTCCTGCCGGCGCTGATATTGATGACAAGCCACGCCTCAGCGCAAAGCACTCAGTGGGATGGGCTCTATCTTGGCGCCAGTCTCGGTGGCGAGAACTCCAAAGTCTGCAGCACAGCCACCCTAAAGGGTTTGAACATCGACCCGACGACAGCGACCTTTAGCGGCTGCAGTAGCGGTGGCGTGGTGGGGGGTTTGCAATTTGGTGACAACTTTCAGATCAAACGATTGGTGCTGGGACTGGGCGCGGATTTGGTCTTTTCGGAAGCGAAGAATAATGCTTCGACATTATCCTTCGTGGGAGCGTCGCCGCCGCCCGGCACGTATTCTCTTGCGGGCAAAACGAGCCCAAGAGATTTCGCGATCATTAGCGGGCGGATCGGTTACGGAGGTAACCTGATATTCCCATACCTCAGGGCGGGCGCCGTCCTTACGACGGGATCACAGAGCAGTACCCTCGCCTATATTCCGGCAGGAACAACCGCACCCGATGCGTCCTTTGGCGGCGGCAAGAATTTCAATTCCACCGGGTGGGCTGCGGGCGCCGGTGCAGAAATCGGATTGAATGGGGCGTGGTCCATTTCGGCCGAATACTTACGTATAAATCTCGGCAAGGGCTCGGCCGCCACGGCGAGCTGCGCGGGGGCTGCCGTCGCGTGCTCGCCCTTCGCCGGCGTGTCTCTCGATACTACCCACAATAGCTTCACCGCCAATGTCATTCGGATCGGAATCAACTATTGGTTTAATTATTGGGACACGCCCTAGATCGCGAACACAACCAGCGCGGCGGTCAGCAAGGCCATGGCCAAAAGTAGGGTGTTGTGGCTCCAACGGGCAACTGTGGCAAACATGTCAAAAATCTCCTGCGGTACGCACCTGAATATGGGGGCGCATCCTTGCATTTCCAGCTCCAAAAAGAGCGCACCAGCTCGCAAAACGCGCATTTTCTGCCGGAAATAGCCGCCCAGGGGCTGAAATCGCATAGGACCTTGTGGGAGCACTCCAAAGCTGAACGAGCCATCAAAAGCCATCGCTATTTGGCCGATTCCGTGGCCGCCTCGATTGGCGCGCGCGTTTGCGGTACGCTTACCCCATGAGTGCAACCCCGGGTGGGATGGGCGAGCTACAGGCGTTCTTGAGCGCGCATCCTCGGCGTCTGTATCGGCAAGGCGCCGGCTCCATGCCGATCAAGGCGATTCGCGCCAGTCTGAAGCCGGCGCGCAGCGAGTCCCGGCCGGAACTGCTCGAGGAACTCGTCGCCTCGATCAAGGCCACCGGCCTCATTCAACCCCTCATCGTGCGACCGGTGCCCGGCTTCCCGCATCAGTTCGAAGTGGTGGCGGGCGAACGCCGTTTGAAGGCTGCGCAACTCGCGGGACTGAGCGAGGTCCCGGCGATCATCCGCGATTTCAACGATCAGGAAGCGCTTGCCATTTCGCTGATCGAGAACATTCAGCGCGAGGATTTGAGCCCCGCGGACGAGGCGCGGGCCCTCCATCGGCTGATCGAGGAGTTCGCTCTCACTCATGAGCAGATCGCGCACGCGATCGGCCGCTCGCGCGCGGCGGTGACCAACTTGTTGCGGCTGCTCGACCTGCCCGCCGAGGTCACGACGATGCTGGAGACTCGTGCGATCAGCATGGGACACGCGCGTGCCTTGCTGGGTCTTTCGGATGATGCGCAGCGTGTGCAGGTCGCGCAATTGATTGCTACACGTCAGTGGAGCGTGCGCGACACCGAGTCGCACGTGCGCAAGGCGATCGCGCACAGCGGGCGTGCGGGCGCGACGCCTCCCTTGCTCGCCGTCATCAGCCAAGTGATGCGCGTTCCCGGTCTGCGCGTCGAACTGCATCAGCGCACCGACGGCACCGGCAAAATCGTGATCGAGTTCGACGATGCGCCGACGCGCGATGCGGCGCTGGATCGGCTTCGAACGCTCGATCAATAATCCGACCGCGTTGCGCGGCCTGATTCGCGGCGCCTTCCTGCCGATGACCGCAATCCGCCGACGATACAAATTGCTGCAGTCTTGATGTGTTATAGAAGGACAGAACGCCTTCTGGAGTATTGGTTATGACGAAAGTTTCCCATGGAGTCGGTCCCAGTCATCCCCAGGTGGTGACTCTCATGGGTGCGACCGGTGATCTGTCGCACCGCAAGCTGTTGCCGGGACTATTTCATTTGGTCAGCGCGGGATTCATCCCCGCGTGCAGGATCATTGGCGTGTCGCTCGAGAATTTGGATTCCGACGGGTTTCGCGAGCAGGCGCGACGAGCGGTGGCCGAATTCTCGACTCGAAAGGTCAACGAGGCGGACTGGAATGCATTTTCTCAAAACTTGAGCTATGTGCCGCTGACAGCGGGCCCGGCGGCTCTGAAGGCGGCCGTCGCGGAAGCGGAGCGATCCTTAGGTCAAGAGAGCCGCCGACTGCACTATTTGAGCATTCCGCCAAACGCAGCGCTCGCGGCGGTTCGGCTGCTCAGCGAGGCCGACATTGTCGCTCGATCGCGCGTCATCATGGAAAAACCCTTCGGCACGGACTTAAGCAGCGCCGTGCAGCTCAATGCCAAGCTGCATGAAGTGTTCAGCGAGGATCAAATTTTTCGGATCGATCATTTTCTCGGCAAAGAACCCGCGCAGAACATTCTCGCCTTTCGGTTTGCCAACGGCTTATTCGAGCCGATCTGGAATCGGAATTTCGTCTCCCACGTGCAAATCGACGTTCCCGAAACCTTAGGCTTGGGCAAGCGCTCCGGGTTCTACGAGGCTACGGGTGCCTATCGGGACATGGTGGTCACGCACCTATTCCAGATCCTCGGCTTCATGGCCATGGAGCCGCCGACGGCGTTGGAGCCCGCGCCCATCAGTGAAGAAAAAAACAAAGTGTTTCGCAGCATGCTGCCGATCAAGCCGGAAGACGTGGTGCGCGGCCAGTACATCGGCTACCGGTCGGAAGAGGGGGTCGCCGCGGACTCGGATACCGAGACCTTTATTGCACTGAAATGCACCATCGACAACTGGCGCTGGGCCGGTGTGCCGTTTTTTCTGCGTACCGGCAAACGCCTCGCCGAGGGGCAGCGAATCATTTCGATTGCCTTTCGCGAACCGCCGAAGAGCATGTTTCCCGCGGGCTCCGGTATCGGAGAGCAGGGACCGGATCATTTGACCTTCGATCTGGCCGATGCGGCAAAACTGTCGCTGTCGTTCTATGGCAAGCGTCCCGGTCCCGGCATGCGGCTCGATAAACTCAGCCTGCAGTTCGCGATGCACGACACCAGCCATATCGGCGATGTGCTGGAAGCCTACGAGCGCTTGATCTTGGACGCCATGCGCGGCGATCGAACCCTCTTCACCACAGCCGATGGCATCGAGCGGCTCTGGGAAGTCTCCACGGCATTGCTGGAAGCGCCACCACCCGTGCGCAGCTATGGCCCGGGATCGTGGGGACCGAATGCGATTCATCAGCTCATCGCCCCGTTCGCCTGGCGGCTGCCCTTCGAGCGTGCTTGGCGCGATCCCGACGCAACGGCCAGTTAATCGGCGGCGCGTCCTAAAAGTCGGCGATCTTTTTCTCGCATTCTTAAGCACCTCTTAAGGCGTTGCGCCTACCATGGTTGCCCTTACCGCTTTCGCAGTACGGAGAGTTTATGATTGATTTTGCTTCACGGCGCTCGCCCGCTACAGTGATTCTGGCCCTGGCGGCCTTGGCCGGTACTGCAGCCTTCGCGGCCGCACCTAAAACTCCCGCCCCCGCGCCTAAACCTGCGGCAGCCGCGCAACAGGTCCGCAGCATCGAGGGCGTCACCGAATACCGGTTGGCGAACGGCCTGCAGGTCCTGCTCTATCCCGATCAATCGAGCAGCACGGTCTCCATCAATGTGACTTACAAAGTCGGATCGCGCCATGAAAGCTATGGTGAGACCGGGATGGCGCACCTGTTGGAGCACATGAATTTCAAGGGCACGCCGACGCACCCGAAGATCATGGACGAATTGAGCAGCCGCGGCGCCAATGCCAATGCAACCACGGCCTACGATCGGACCAACTATTTCGAAACGCTTCCCGCGACCCCCGGGAATCTTGAATGGGCCTTGGGGTTTGAAGCGGATCGCATGACCCATTCCCTGATCGCCAAGAAAGATCTCGACACCGAAATGACGGTGGTGCGCAACGAGTTCGAAATGGGCGAGAACAATCCCGCGCACGTATTGAGCGAGCGCGTGCTGGAAACGGCCTACCTGTGGCACAACTACGGCCATCCGACCATCGGCGCGCGCGCGGACATCGAGGGCGTGCCCATTGAGCGCCTCCAAAAGTTCTACCACACCTATTATCAGCCGGATAACGCTGCGTTGATCGTCACTGGCAAGTTCGATCCCAAGGCGACGCTCGCGTATATCGAAAAAGTCTTCGGCGCCATTCCGAAGCCGACGCGCATTCTGCCGAATCTGTATACGGCGGAGCCGCCCCAGGATGGCATGCGAGAAGTCGCGCTGCGCCGCTCGGGCAGTCAGCAAGTGCTTGACGAGGCTTTTCACGTGCCGGCGGACGCGCATCCGGACTCTGTATCCTTGAGCCTGTTGACCTCACTTTTGAATGAAAGGCCGGCAGGGCTGCTTTACAAGCGCTTGGTGGAAACCAAGCTCGCCGTCTCGGCATCGGTCGACTTGGAAGCCATGTACGACCCGGGTTTCCTGATGATCTCGGTGAGCCTGCCGAAGGGCGGCGATCTGGGCGCGGTTCGCCGGGAACTCGACGCGATCCTGCAAACGGTTCGCAGCGAAGATTTCTCCCAAGATGAACTCGAACGGGTTCGCAACGATCAAATCAACGGTTACGAGCGGCTCTTGAATTCATCGCCCGAGATGGCGAGTAATTTGAGCGAGAATGTCGCGGTCGGCGACTGGCGTCTGCTGTTCTGGGATCGCGATCTCTTGAAGAAAGTGACCGTTGCCGACGTCAAGCGGGTCGCCAACACCTATCTCGTCGATTCGAACCTCACCGTCGGCACCTTCATTCCGGACGACAAGCCGCTGCGCGCGGTCATCACCCCGGCGCCCAAAGTGGATGCGTTGCTGGCGGGCTATACGGGTCAGGCCACGGTCGCCGAAGGGGAGCACTTTGACGCCACGCCTGAAAATATCGAGGCGCGCACCCAGCGCGGCATGGCAGGCTCGATCAAAACCGCTTACCTCGTGAAGAAGACCAAGGGCGATCGCGTCAGCGGCGTCATCAATCTGCACTTCGGCAGTGTCGAATCGCTCAAGAACAAAGCGGAAATCGGCCAATACACCGCGGCGCTGCTGATGCGCGGAACCCAACTTCACACCCGGCAACAGATCCAGGACGAACTCACGCGGCTGAAGACGACCTTGAGAATCAACGGCGGCCCGGCCGGAGTGTCAGCTTCCTTCGAAACCCCTGAAGCCAATCTCAACCAGACCTTGAATCTCA
The DNA here is from genome assembly GCA_035603615.1 of Steroidobacteraceae bacterium. GTDB lineage: Bacteria > Pseudomonadota > Gammaproteobacteria > Steroidobacterales > Steroidobacteraceae > Bog-1198. The sequence goes on from DATNKC010000372.1 coordinate 13,242, forward strand.
TCGCGGAGGTGCTGCAGAAACCGGCGTTTCCTGCGGCAGATCTGGATGAGCTGAAGCGCGGAACGTTGTCGCGCATCGAGGCGGCGCGCACCGATCCGCAGGCCATTGCCAATCTCGCCCTGCGCCGCTCGCTCTCGCCCTACCTCCCGGGAGACTTCCGGTATGTACCGACACTCGACGAGAGTGTCGCGGCGATCAACGCGGTCTCAATCGGCGATATCCAGTCTTTCTATAAGCAGTTCTACGGCGCAAGCAACGCCGAGGCCGCACTCGTCGGCAATTTCGACGCCGCGGGCGCGACCAAGCAACTCGCCGAACTCGGCGGCTGGAAAAGTCCGAGCCCGTTCGAGCGGGCAGTGGCACTCTTTAAACCCACCTCGAGCGACTCGAAAGTATTTGCAACCCCCGACAAAGCCAATGCCATTTATATTCTTGCCGGTCTTTTGAAAATGCGTGACGACGATCCGCAGTACCCCGCGTTGCAGGTGGGCAATGAAATCCTCGGCGGCGGAATTATGAATTCGCGGCTCGCGACCCGCATCCGCCAGAAAGATGGTTTGAGCTACGGCGTCGGTTCGCAGCTGCACGCGGATGCTCTGGATGCGGTCGGAACCTTCTCGATCTTCGCCATCAGCGCCCCGCAAAACACCGCCAAGGTCGAGACCGATACCCAGGAAGTAATGGCCAAGGTCCTCGCCGAGGGTTTCACGGCCGAAGAAGTCACCGCAGCCAAGTCCGGCATTCTGTCCGCGATGACGCTCGATCGCTCGAGCGATGCGGCGCTCGCAGGGGAACTGGTCGAGCATTTGTTCTTGAACCGCGACTTTACCTGGGATGCCAGCTTCGAGAAGGCCATCGGCTCCGCCACGCCCGACGCCATTCACAAGGCCATGCAAGAATACGTCGTGCCCGGCCACTTGTTGACGGTCAAGGCCGGCGATTTCAAATAGCACGCGCCTAAAGCACTGAATCTCCAAGGGATGCGCGCCTAGATGCGCCTGCTTTAAGCGCGCGCAGATGCCTTGACAATTGTTGCCCAGGCATCTATATTGCTTCGGCGGAGAGCCATGATGATTGACATCTACGATCCGAAGTTACTGGACGTCCAGACCAGCTTGGGGCCCTTGGTGGGCAAGGTGCGCATGGTCGTTCTCAAAGGCGTCGAACAAGAGTTTTTGCTCGACAAAGACTTGGCGGCCCTCGAAATCACCGGGGCGCAATTCGTCATCCTGGCGAATCTTGTCAAAGGAGAGGCCAAGTCGGCCTGCGAATTGTGCCGAGCCCTGGAATACGATCGCGGCGCCATGAGCCGCATGATCGATCGCCTCGAGAAGAAGAAGTTACTGCGCCGCGTCGCGCTCGCCCATACGCGGCGCGAACAGTCGCTCGAGGTGACGGCGGCGGGCAAGGCGGCGTTTCCGAAGATGCTGGCCTGTCTGGCAAAGGTGCTGAATCGGTTATTGAAAGGCGTCACCAAGGCTCAGGTGCGCGCAGTGGAGCGAACCTTGAATCAGATGCTGGCGAATAGTTAGCGTTTTTTTTGGATTGATAGTTGCCCAGGCATATGTTGCTGAGGCAGCTGAAGCGAGAGGAAAAGGCACATGAAAGCAAGAATATTGGAATCCGTAGCCGCGAGGGCGGTCAATGGCTGGCAGCGCGCCGGCTCAAAGTTCGACTTCGAAGTATTTGCGATGCCGGGCGGCAGCGTGATGGCGCCGGCGCTCTGGGTTTATTCGATGATGAGCAGCGCACTGAAACGTTCGCGGACGGATACGCAATCGGCCAATACGCAATCGGCGCCTGATGCGCCCGACGCCGCGCGTGCGCTCAGCGCTGCGCGTGCGCCTAGCGAGGAGCCGAAGGATTCGCCGGCAGCCCTGAGCTGTCCCTGGCCGGCGTGCCACTGCACATGAATATCATCGATTCGATCATGTTCTTGGTGATTCTCGCCGGCTTCGGGTTGGGGCTTGCGTACTTTGGCGTGGGCTTTCGCGCCATCCGTGAGACGAAGCGCCCGCGCTGATTAGAGGAGCTAGGCGCTCAGGCGTCATGAGTGCGACCGATTGATACGTACCCGAATGTCCTTATGCAATTTCGGTATGACTCGGCGTAACCGAGGGATGCTCATTATTCAATCAACTATCTGATTTTACTGGTGATTATGGCAGATTGACAACGCCGTCGTCGGGCGCATAATAGCTGCCTAAGCAGTAATTGCCGAGGCATTAAATGTCCAAGCAGCATTATCAGGTCTCCACCTACAAGGCGCAGACCAGCGTCGGGTATCTGGTGAAACGCGCGCATTCCCTGTTCCTCGACATCATGGAACCGATGATCGAGCAGCGCGGCTTCAGCTGGATCCAGTACGTCGTGCTGGCGGCGCTGCGCGATGGCATCGCGGTCAATCCGAAGGCCATCTGCGCGCAATATCGCCACGACAGCGGCGCGCTCACCCGCATCATCGACCAGCTCGCCGAACGCGGCTTGTTGGAACGCGTCCGCCGCGACAAGGATCGGCGCAAGGTGGAATTGCAGCTCACCCCGGCCGGGCGCGACGCGATTGAATCGCTCATTCCCTTGATCGTCGGCAAGCTCAATGAAGTCCTGAGCGACTTGAGCCAGGCCGAGGTTCAGGAATTGCTGCGTCTCTTGGTCAAACTGAATACCACGCTCCAGGCCCATGTCGATTCGAGCGTCGAGGCTGCCGAGGCGTAATAGCCATGTCATTCAAAAACACCGTACTGTTCTTCAGCGTCCTCTTGGCGGGATGCGTACTGCCGCCGAAGGAATCGCCGCACCCTGCGGCGCTGGCCAATACGCGCATCGGCTTAACCGGCGCGGCAGTGGAACCCGTCCCCGAGGGTTGGTGGCAATCCTTCAACGATCCGCAGCTCGACCGCTTGATCCGCGCCGGTCTCAAAGATAGTCCGACTTTGGCGCAGGCGCAGGCGCGCGTGGCCGACGCGCTGGCCCATTCGCAGATCGCGCAATCCAAGTTGCTGCCCTCGGCGAATCTGGATGCGAGCGCACTGTATCAACGTGGGCCAGAGAACTACCTCTTTCCGCCTGCGCAAGCGGGACACACTTTTTGGATGGGCCAGGCGGGCGCGTCGTTGAGTTGGGACCTGGATTTTTTCGGAAAGCAGGCAAACGCGGTCCATCAAGCACAGGCCCTCACCCACTCCGCGGAACTGGACGTCGAGAACGCGAAGCTCATGCTCGGCACGGCCATCGCGCTGGCCTATGTCGAGCTGTATCGCGAAAACGCCCTGGCGGACATCGCCGAGCGATCGGCCGCGCAGCGCGAAAACATCGTCGCCATCACGCGCCGCCGCGTCGCCGCGGGCGTCGACACCCAGCTCGAATTGCGGCAAGCCGAGGGCCAGCTGCCGCAGGCCCACGTGGCGCGCGATCAAGCGCAAGCCGCGGCGGATCTCGCTGTGCACCAACTGGCCGAGCTGACCGGGCAGGGCGCGGATGCCTACGCCGCGATTGCGCGCCCGGTGCTCAATCTCGACGCGGCACTGCCGGTGCCGACCGCGTTGCCCATTAACTTGCTCGCGCGCCGGCCCGATGTGCTCTCCGCGCGGTTACAGATCGCGGCGGCGGATTCGCAGCGGCTTTCAGACCGTGCCGCGTTCTACCCCGACATCAATTTAAAGGCGCTCGCCGGCATCGGCGCGTTTGGCTGGAACAACCTGGTGCAGTCAAGTGCGCTCGGCTTCGGCGCAGGTCCCTTCATCTCGCTGCCGCTGTTCGATGGCGGGCGTCTGCGTGCGCAGTATAAGAGCAGTGAGGCGCAGTTGGATGGCGCGATCGCCGGCTACAACGATACCGTGCTGCGCGCCGTGCAACAAACGGCCGATCAACTTACGGGCATCGACGCCTTGGCGCGCGAACGAGTGGAGCAGCAGCAAACCTTGGAGGCCAACGAATCGGCCTACAAGCTGGCCGAGGAGCGCTATCGCGCGGGCCTGGCCAGTTATCTCTCCGTCCTCAATGCCGAGACTCAAGTGCTCAGCGCGCGCCAAACGATGGTCGACATCGTCGCGAACCAAGCTGTGGCGCGGGTGACGCTGCTCTCCGCCGTCGGCGGCAGCTTCGATGCGCGCTCCTTGGGAATTGAGACGGCACCGAATTCCAATCAAGTTTTGACACGGATA